>JANLPD010000252.1:0-1993 GCA_031367045.1 Frankiales bacterium
TGGTCGCTGCCTCGATCGGGCAGGTCTTCGACGGCGCCCTGCTGATCGTCATCTTCGCTACGTCCGGGGCGTTGGAGGCGTTCGTGACGCGGCGGACCGCCGATTCGGTGCGTGCCCTGCTGGACCTGGCCCCCGAGCAGGCCACCCGCCTGAGCTCGGACTCGGTTGAGGAACTGGTCGCCACCGCCGAACTGGCGATCGCGGACCTGGTGCTGGTACGGCCGGGGGAGAGGGTCGGTGCCGACGGCGAGGTGCTGGAGGGTGCGAGTGAGGTCGACCAGGCCTCGATCACCGGCGAGCCGTTGCCTGTGCTCAAGCAGACCGGCGATCAAGTGTTCGCCGGCACGCTCAACGGCACCGGCGCGCTGCGGGTCCGGGTCACCCGGGCTGCGGCCGATTCCGTCGTCGCCCGAATAGTGGCGATGGTCGAGGACGCCTCGGCGACCAAGGCTGAGACGCAGCATTTCATCGAGAAGGTGGAGCAGCGCTACTCGGTCGGCGTCGTCGTCACCACCCTTGGCATGTTCTTTGTCCCGCTCGGTTTCGGCGCGGAACTGCGACCGACACTGCTGCGGGCCATGACGTTCATGATCGTCGCGTCGCCCTGCGCAGTGGTCCTTGCGACCATGCCACCACTGCTGTCGGCGATCGCGAACGCGGGCCGGCACGGGCTGCTGGTGAAGTCTGCGGTGGTGATGGAGAAGTTCCGGCAGATCACCGTCGTGGTGTTCGACAAGACTGGCACGTTGACCGAGGGCACCCCGCGAGTGTCGGAGGTGCAGCCGCTGCCGGCCGCCAGGCTCAGCCCGGACGAGCTGCAGGCGCTGGCCGCTGGTGCCGAACGGCCCAGTGAGCATCCGCTGGCCCGGGCTGTCGTCGGCGCTGCGAACGACCGTGGCTTGACGATCGGTCACGCAAACGGCTTCACTTCCGCCCCCGGCAGCGGGGTCAGCGCCACCGTGGACGGTCGGCGGGTGCGGGTCGGCTCCCCGGCGTTGCTGCGCGACCTGCCCCGCACCAGCGCGGCATTGAACCAGGCCGAGGCGATGGTCGGTGAGCTGGAGTCCGCCGGACGCACCGCCGTGGTCGTGCTCGTCGATGACGCCCCCGCTGGGCTTCTCGGGCTGGCCGACCGGCTCCGCCCGGACGCCCGCACGACGGTCGCTGCGCTGACCGCGCTGACCGGTGCCGTACCGATCCTGCTTACCGGTGACAACCCGCGCGCGGCCGGCCGCTTGGCCGCGGAGGTCGGCATCGCCGACGTACGGGCCGGGCTACTCCCGGCCGACAAGGTCTCCGAGGTGCAGGCCCTGCAGGCCACCGGTCATCGGGTGCTGCTGGTCGGGGACGGCGTCAACGACGCCCCGGCGATGGCCGCCGCTGACCTCGGCGTCGCGATGGGCTCGCATGGCTCAGACCTCGCCCTGGAGACGGCCGACGCCGTCATCGTCCGCGACGAACTCGCGATCTTGCCCAAGGTGATGGATCTGTCCGGGCGGGCACATCGCCTCGTCAAGGCCAACCTGACGATCGCGGCCACGGTTATCGCCGTGCTCGTCCTGTGGAACAGCAGCTGGATCCTGCCGCTGCCACTTGGTGTCGCCGGCCACGAGGGCTCCACCATGGTCGTTGGCCTGAACGGCCTACGGTTGCTCCGACGCACTGCCTGGAACCGCGCTGGCGAGGGCAGTAAGTCGACGCCAAAACAAGCGGCGCATCCGCTGCGAGCCACCCACGGCGCAGTGGCCGGGGGCACGCTGACCAAAGCCCAACCAAGCCGCTCTCTCTGCCCAGGCTGCGGCTGACGTCGGTGTAGGCGTATCCGGCCGACGCCATCCTTCGGGTGAACCCGATGACGACGAAGGCCAGGGACAGGCAGGCGACGCCACCGAGCAGGAAGGCGAGCGGTGTCGAGCCGCCGGCAACGGCCGCGACACCAGGGACGTTGAGCAACATCGCCATCCCGGGCGCGAGCACTGAGATAGAGATGGCC
>JANLPD010000280.1:0-3125 GCA_031367045.1 Frankiales bacterium
CGCCTGGCGAAGCGCCGAGCTCGCTGGTGGTGCAGTGCTGATCTGTTCATCGTGGGACTCCCTGGGCCGGGGACCGTTGGGATAGCAGCTGGACTGCAGCGGTGATGCGGTCGACAGCAAAAGCGACCTGGTGGTTTGGCCTCGCAGACGACGGCGAAGGGCGCACGGACCGCCACCAGCACGGGTCTTCGGTGGCCAGGTAGGTCGGGTGGACGTACCCGACGCCGGTGGCGCTGCGGCTCACACCGCAACGCTAGAAGCAGCGCGCGCTCCCCGCGTCGGTGAAACTACGCAACCATGGTCAAGGATGAGGCCGCCAACCGTCGTAGCGGATCGGCCATGGCCGACCCTTAGGTGCCGAGGGCGCGGGACAACAGACCCGGCCGGGTGCGGGTTGCGGTCTTGTCAAAGATGGACTTGAGGTGGTCCTGCACGGTGTGCTGCGATAAGAACAGTTGGCTGGCCAGTGCCTTCGTGTCGCTTCCCCTCGCGAGGTGCTCGAGAAGCTCGGTCTCGCGCGCGCTGAAGCCGAAGGCCCGCGCGAACAGGTCGAGTCGCTCCGAGGGTGAGCTCTCCTCGATAGTGACGGCGATGTGCTGCCGCTCAGCCTCGTCGACGCTTTCTATCCGGGCGGCACGCAGGGTCACCCAGACGCCATCAGACAGGTGGGCCCGGGCCGTCGCGGGGTGGAAGTCCACGCCTGCCTCGACAGCCAGCAGTTGCGCCGCGACGTTGTACACGCCCGCGGGGATGGGCGACCGGTTCTCTGCCGACGGGACGAGGATCCGCAGGTAGGCAAGCGCGTCCGGGGTCTGCCCGAGGACCTGCAACTCCGGCGAGAGCAGCAGAACAACCGGGCCGGCATGCGCGCGTTCCTGCTGAACGATCGTGACGAAGCAATTCGCCTGTGAGCGCCGCAAGGCTCGCGTCAGCGGCGGCACCAAGTCGGCAAGGAACGCCGCCTCGGCCGCGGTATACGGGCCGCGCACGGAGTCTCGGAACAGCTCGAGGAAACCCCAGCAGCCATGCTGATCGGGAAACACCAGCGACGCCACGTCTCCGACGCCATGGTGTTGCAGGAGGTCGCGCCAGAGCAGGCTCTGAGCCAGATCGCCGCCAGTCTCCGCGTGCAGAAGCGCGACGTGCGTGCTCCCGAGCCCGGTCCAGCGGTTTACTGCGGTGCCGTACTTGAGCTGAATGTGGCGCGGCAGCACGCGCAGCCACGCCACGTCGGCCAGCGGAGCGACGCCGACCCAGGTCAGCGGGTCGGTCAACAACCATGCATAGCCGTCGAAGCCAACGACTCGGCCGATCTCCTGGAGGACCTGCACGCGGAGCGCGCGCGCTTCGAGGTCTGCCTCGCAGAGGCGACGTACGCCATCTAACGCGCGGGAATAATCCACCACCGGACAATAGGCCCCAACACCCCAGGTTTCTGGGATGGGCCGCGAGCCCAGCCGCCTCTACCGTTGGGAGCACCTTCCTGCGAACCTCTGGAGCTGTCATGACGACCCTGCACATCGAGCACCCGATCACCGACTTCGCTACCTGGCAAACGGCGTTCGACCAGTTCGCACCCTTCCGTACACAGGCTGGGGTACGTAGTCAACGCGTCCAGCAGCCGGTCGACGACAACCACTACGTCGTCATCGACCTCGACTTCAATACCGTCGAGCAAGCGCAGAGCTTCCTGTCCTTCCTGCAGACCAACGTGTGGTCCTCACCGACGGCCTCGCCGGCGCTTGCCGGAGCTCCACGCACCGCCATTCTCCAGACAGCCCCCGCACCTGCCTAGACCCAGCCGACGGTAGCGGCATCTACAGCGCCGCACGCGAGCAGGCTGTGGGCCTCCTCGCACGAGGTGACGGGACGGGTCGCCCGGACCGGCTCGCCTGGATGAATTGGAGGCCGCGGCGGCTAGACGACCTGGAAGCTTTGCACCATCCCCAGGGCGATGTGCGGCAGATGCGGAAACTCGTCGTCGGGGACGAAGCAGACCGCGACGTAGTTGCCGGGGGTCAGATGCATCTTGACCCACATCTGGCCGCCCGGCGCAAGGGCTCCGCCGCCGCCGGCTGTGCCCACGATCGGCGGCGGGCCTGCAAAGCCGCCGGCGACCCAAGCGAGCACGTCGGCGGCTGTCTTACCTGGTGCGAGCTTGAGCAACTGCATTTCGTGCGTGTCAACAGTCGCGACATTGCGGAAGCGGTACAGAGCGTTCCCGCGCACGACGGCCGGCATGTGGAATCCGAACGAAAACGCGTCAATGGTGCCAGCAACATGCCCTGCCGGCTGCTCTTGCTCGTCGCGTCCCTGGACAGTGAAGGCCGCGAACATACCGTGCGCGAAGTGTGGCGCTCCGTGGTCGCCGCCACTTTGGAAGCACAGCGCGACGTAGTTCCCGGCAAGCAGGTTGACGTACGTCGACTGGCGCCCTCGTGGCTCGACGGCGGCAGGGCCACCAGCGGCATCGGCGAGCATCAGTGCCGCCGCTCCGTGTGAGGCCAGCAATGCAGTGCGGTAGGCCTCGGCGGTGACGCCGTCGTGCAGTCGGACCAACTGCAACTGGTGCGCGACGGTACCAACGTTGCGCAGCCGCACCTTAACGAGTCCGGCTTGCAACTCGTGCTCCTTGAGCCGGTAGCTCTCATTCTCGCCGTTGGGGCTGTTGTCTGCAATGACGTCCAGAACGCTGCCATTTTCGCCATGTTCGTGGGCTGTTGCGGCTTGTGCCGGAGCTGCGGTCAGGCCGCCAACGAGGAGCATCCCCGCCGCGAGCGCCGCGACGCGACGCGCGGGCACCATTCGCCCGAGATAACCCAGCCCAGCAGCGCTCGTCCCTGTCCCGAAATGCATGTCGCGTTTCATCACAGCACCCCCGCTCAGCGCCAGACGGTCGGTCCGTCCTGGCTGCTTACTCCACCTGACACGTGCTTTGCGCCCAAATTCGAAGGCAGTCCGCGACCGGAAGACGTATTTGCTGCCCCCTCGACAGATCGCCACGGTCTGGCCCTCCGACCAACCTGACTCTCTACACCTGAGGATGTACGCCGGTCAACCGCCCCTGCACGGCGGCGCGCCCGTGGCCGTTGCTCAGCCGGGACCCCAGGTGCACCAAGGGCGGC
>JANLPD010000499.1:0-2340 GCA_031367045.1 Frankiales bacterium
CCAGCCTTCGCCGCAAAGCTCCCCAACGACATCGGGGATTTGGTTGCGGGAGTGGTTGCAGAGAGCTCCCCACAGCAGTCTCGCCATGGCCGAGGCTGCGTCCGCGCGCTACCGCTCCCGTCCAAGAACCCGTGGTGGTGCAATGCGTGGGTTCCGGGACAGGGCGCCGGCAAGCACGGACGGTTGGGAGGCGATCCGGTTTGTCAGCGCGGTACGCAGCTCGCCGCGAGCGGCACCGGCGTGCCTGCGGGCGGCCACCAAGGCCGACTGTTGGGGGCTTGGCTTCCCGACACCATGCTGGGCCAGGTCTGCGGCCGCCTTCCGCAGCGCGGGGGCCACGCACATCGCAGTCACCGACAACTGCGCTGCGCGCTGGACGACCTCAGGCGGGCCCTTACGCTGTGGACCCATGGTGGCGGTCACCCAGCTGAGCGTCCCGCTGTTACGGCGGCCGGCGACGCTGGGCACGAGCATCACACCATGTACGACGGTCTCACGCACCGACAGGTCCAGCGCACCGGCCAGAGCTGGCACATGCTGAGCGAACGCAACAGCCGGCCCAACAAGGCTGCGCAGGTCATGTTCGGCGGCGCCGCCGGGTAGCTGTCGGGACTGGCCGGCCAAGGCTTCCAGCCGGGTTTGCAGTTCTCCGCCGACGCGCAGCAGATCCACGTGCGGTAGCGCCATCGACCGCACCGGTGCCTCGCGGAGCCGGTCAGCCAACAGGGCAACCGCACGCAAGTCCTGTGGTGCTTGCTTGGCGCCGTCCACGGCTGAGGCCGCCCGCTCCAGGACCTCGGCGGCGTGCAGACTGCCGTACTGCAGCAGCCGGGTGACGGCCTTGAAGTCGGCGACCGACAGGGTGTCGCTGCGGGCGCTGACCGTATGGGTGTAGCGGATCATCACCTCGGCCAGGTCGCCGGTGCCATCCGGGCCGCTGGTCGGCTGATCAACGCCGCCGTCGGTGCGGCGGGCGCGCCCCGAACGGGCGTGGGGTTCGGTGACCTGGACGCGGGCGCGCAGTTCGTTGGCTACGATGCGCACGGCGTCGTGCCGCTCGCTGCTGAGCAGCCGATACGCGATCGCGAGGTCCTCGCCGGCCTTGACCCGTGGCAGGATCGCCTCGGCCAGGTCGTGGTCGAGGTAGGGCACGGCTGCGGCGACATCAGCGCGGTCCCTCAGCACATCCCAAGCCTGCTGATCCGGCAGCTGGCCGAGTGCGTCGACGTAGGCCTCCAAGCCGATGCTGGCGCGGTGGGCTGCCTGCCACGCCTGCTCGTACTCCGGCAGCGCCTTGTCGTGCAGGTTATCGAGCTCCCGCCCGGCCCCGAACTCCACCACCCTGGGCAACTCCGACAACGCCTGGTGAAGCGCCTGCGCTGGCCGGTCCGGCTGACGCCGGGCGGTCCGGTGCCGACCGTCAGCCGACAACGCCTGGTGAAGCGCCTGCGCTGGCCGGTGGGTGACATCGAACATCGCCAGACCACGGACCTCGCCAGCCTTTGCGACGTCTGCGACCGCGCCGACCAGCGCCCGCAACTCGGTGACGACCGCATCTCGGGCGGCCATCGCCGCGTGCGGGTCTACCAGCTGATGCGCCTGCACCACCCCGGTGGCCAGCAGCTGCGCGGTGTTGGCGGCCAGGTCATCGATCTGCTGGCCCCAACCACTCACAGCCGGCCCCCGGCGTAACCGACCGACGGGGGCGGGCCGGTCAGCCGCGGCATCCGGGTGAGGAGTTCGCGTTGGCGCGACTCGACCAACCCCTGCGGGTCGCGCTGCGCGCGGATCGCGTTGGACAGCTCCCTACCAATGAGGGCCAGGTCGAAGCGGGCCTCGACGGTCAAAGCGTCCGCGATCCGCCGCACCAGCCGGTCGGTGAGCTGGACCAATGCCACAAGGTGGTCACAGTCCGGACCAGGCGTCGGTTCGAGCGGATCCGGCCAGAGTTCGCCGAGCAACGACCACTCGAGCAGGGCGCCGCAGCGATAGTTGGAACTGGCCGTCGACAACTGGGTGCGGCTGTTCTCCAGCCAGGCCAGCACGGACAGGTCTTGGCCCAGGGTCGGTGGCGGGTCCGACGGCCACCGCTGGTCAACCGAGCAAAGGGTCGGGTCTACCGGTAGGAAGGGGGTGTTGCGCATGAAGGTGCCTCCGGTCGGTGCGTTCGGCCCAGACCCGGACCTTCAATCACGGTGCGACCGGAAGGGACGTCGGGGACCGCCCGCGGCGGAAGCTCTGGACGCGCAGCCGTCGTCACAGGCAGCAACTCGGCCCTGCTCACGACGACAGGAGCCCGACTGCAACCGCCGTAACCCGTCACTTGATGTAGGTGCGGTC
>JANLPD010000301.1:0-8358 GCA_031367045.1 Frankiales bacterium
CCGGTGCCCGCCCCGGCGGCGCCCCCGGCGGTCCCGGCGGCGCAGGTCGTCCCGGCGGCGGCTACGGCGGTGCGCCCGGTGGCGCTCCCGGTCGTCCCGGCGGCGGCTTCGCCGGCCGGCCCGGCGGTGGTCCACGTGGAGGGGCGGCCCGTGGCGGCGCGACGCCCGGTGCGTTCGGTCGGTCCGGCGGCGGTGGCCGTCCGGTCCGCGGTCGCAAGAGCAAGAAGCAGAGGCGTCAGGAGTTCGACAACCTCGCAGCGCCGACGATGGGCGGTGCGGTCCCCCGCGGCAACGGCGAGGTCGTGCGCCTCCCGCGCGGCGCGTCCCTCGCGGACTTCGCAGACCGCATCAACGCCAACCCCGGCTCGCTCGTGCAGGTGGTTTTCACCGAGCTCGGCGAGATGGTCACCGCGACCCAGTCCTGCACGGACGAGACGTTGCAGCTGCTGGGCAACCAGCTGGGCTACGAGGTCTCCATCGTCACGCCCGAGGAGGAGGACGCCGAGCTGCTCACCAAGTTCGACCTGTCCTTCGGCGGCGACTACGACGAGGACGCCGAGCTGGTCCCGCGGCCCCCGGTCGTGACGATCATGGGCCACGTCGACCACGGCAAGACCCGGCTGCTCGACGCCATCCGGCAGACCGACGTCGTCAAGGGCGAGGCCGGCGGCATCACCCAGCACATCGGCGCCTACCAGGTGCACCACCCCGTCGAGGGCGGCGTCCGCGAGATCACCTTCATCGACACCCCGGGCCACGAGGCGTTCACCGCCATGCGCGCCCGCGGTGCCAACGTCACCGACATCGTGGTCCTGGTGGTGGCGGCCGACGACGGCGTGAAGCCGCAGACCATCGAGGCGCTCAACCACGCGCAGGCGGCCGACGTGCCGATCGTCGTCGCCGTCAACAAGATCGACAAGGAGGGCGCCGACCCGGCCAAGGTCCGCGGCCAGCTCACCGAGTACGGCCTCGTTGCCGAGGAGTACGGCGGCACGACGATGTTCGTCGACGTGTCCGCCAAGGCAGGGACCGGCATGCAGGAGCTTCTGGACGCCATCCTGCTCACCGCCGATGCGGCGCTCGAGCTGTTCGCCGACGCCTCCGTCGATGCGCAGGGCGTGGCCATCGAGGCACGTCTGGACAAGGGCCGCGGCCCGGTCGCGACCGTCCTCGTCCAGCGCGGGACCCTGCGGGTCGGCGACTCGATCGTCGCCGGCGACGCCTTCGGCCGGGTCCGCGCCATGCTCAACGAGCGCGGCGAGGCCGTCGCGGAGGCCGGTCCGGCCCAGCCCGTCCAGGTCCTCGGCTTCACCAGCGTTCCCGGTGCAGGCGACAACTTCCTGGTTGTCGGCGAGGACCGCATGGCCCGCCAGATCGCCGAGCGGCGGCAGGCCCGCGAGCGCAACGCCGCCCTCGCGCAGAGCCGTGGTCGACCGACTCTGGAGTCGCTGTTCGAGCGGCTCAAGGAAGGCGAGAAGACCCAGCTCAACCTCATCCTCAAGGGTGACGTGTCGGGCTCGGTCGAGGCGATCGAGGATGCCTTGCTGAAGATCGACGTGGGCGAGGAGGTGTCGCTGCGGATCATCGGCCGGGGCGTCGGCGCCATCACCGAGAACGACATCAACCTGGCCCGCGCGTCCGACGCCGTCATCCTCGGCTTCAACGTCCGGCCCGAGGGCAACGCCCGTGAGCTGGCCGACCGCGAGCACGTCGACATCCGCTACTACTCGGTTATCTATGCGGCCATCGAAGACGTCGAGGCGGCCCTGAAGGGGATGCTCAAGCCGATCTACGAGGAGGTGCAGCTCGGGACCGCAGAGGTCCGCGAGGTCTACCGTTCGTCGCGTTTCGGCAACATCGCCGGTTCCCTCGTGCGCAGCGGCACGATCGTGCGCAACAGCTCTGCCCGGCTCGTGCGTGATGGCGTCGTCGTGGCGGACAACCTGCGGGTGGAGTCGCTCAAGCGCTTCAAGGACGACGCGACGGAAGTCCGCGACGGCTTCGAGTGCGGTATCGGCCTGGGGTCGTTCAACGACATCAAGGTCGACGACGTCATCGAGACGTTCGAGAACCGGGAGAAGCCGCGGGCCTAGTCCCTGCCGATGCGGTTCCTGCCGATGCGAGGCCTCTGGGGGCGGCGATGTTCGTCGGGGCGCTGACGCTGGACCTGCTCCTAGGGGATGTGCACTCGCTGAAACAGAAGCGGTCGCTGGTGCGCCCATTGCTCGCCGAGCTGCGGCGGCGGTACGCAGTCTCGGTCGCAGAGGCCGGTCACCTGGACCTGCACCGGAGGACGCTGGTCGGGGTGGCAGTCTGCGGGCCGGACGCTGCTCATGTCCGGGAGGTGCTCGACGCGTGCGAGCGGTTCGTGGCCGACCGGCCCGAGCTGGAGGTGCTGTCCGCGAGGCAGCGGTTGTACGGAGAGGACGACTGACGTGGTCGACGTCGCGCGGGCCCGCAAGCTTGCCGTGCGGATCAGGGAGGTGGTGGCCCAGACGCTCGAGACGCAGGTCAAGGACCCTCGGCTCGGCATGGTCACCATCACCGACGCGAAGCTCACTCCCGACCTGCGCGAGGCCACGCTGTACTACACGGTCTTTGGCGACGAGACCGTACGGGCCGAGACGGCCGCGGCGATCGAGAGCGCCAAGGGCGTCCTGCGGGCGACCGTCGGCAAGCAAACCGGGGTCCGCTACACGCCGTCGCTGACCTTCGTCGCCGACATCGTGCCCGAGATCACCGGTCGGCTCGAGGAGCTGTTGGCGCAGGCTCGTGCCGAGGACGCCCGGGTCCAGGGGATCGCCGATGGCGCCCTGCCGGCCGGGGAGGCGGACCCGTACCGCGCCCCCCGGGTCGTGGACGACGGGGACGAGTGAGGCCAACCGAGCGCGAGTGGGAGACGGCGGTCGCCCTGCTCCAGGCCGCCGACGAGGTCGTGCTGGCCTGCCACGTCAGCCCGGACGGTGACGCCCTCGGCTCGATGCTCGGGCTCGGCGCCGCCCTTCGCGCCGCCGGAAAGAAGGTGCGCGCCTCCTGGGGCGGCACGCCCTTCGAGGTGCCGACGTCGTACTCCTTCCTGCCGGCGCTGGACCTGCTTGTCCCGCCGGAGCAGGTGCCCGCAGCGCCGGCGCTGATCGTCACCTTCGACACCGGGAGCGTCGACCGGCTGGGCACCCTTGCCGACCGGGTGAGCTCCGCCGGGCGTGCCCTCGTGCTGGACCACCATCCGAGCAACACCCGCTACGGGACCGACCATCTCGTCGACGAGACGTTGGCGGCAACCGCCGTGATCGTCGCCGACCTGCTGGACCGGCTGGGCTGGCCCCTGACGGCTGAGGTCGCCGGCCCGCTCTACACCGGGCTCGTCACCGACACCGGATCGTTTAGGTACGCCGCCACCACCCCGGCGGTGCACGAGCTCGCGGCGCGACTGCTTGCCACGGGTATCCGCCACGACCTCATCAGCCGGGCGATCTGGGACAGCCAGCCCTTCGGCTACGTTCAGCTGCTGGGCGCCGTGAGCGCCCGCGCGGTCCTGGAGGTCGACGCGGTGGGCGGCGCCGGGCTGGTCTGGACGACGGTGACCGCCGACGACCTCGCCGTCTCCGGCTTGGGGCTGGCCGACGTCGAAGGTGTCATCGACGTGCTGCGGACGGCCCGCGAGGCCGAGGTTGCTGTTGTCCTGAAGCAGGAGCCGGACAGCGGTGCCTGGCGGGTCTCGACGCGGTCCAAGGGCGGGATCGATGTCGGTGCGGTGTGCGTCGGGTTGGGTGGCGGTGGCCACCGCTTCGCCGCCGGGTTCACGACGTACGACGAGCCGCTGGTCGTCCTCGACCGGCTCCGGACCGCCCTCGCGCGGGCCCCCCGACTGCAGGCGTGAGCGCCCCCGACGGCCTGGTCGTCGTCGACAAGCCGTCCGGCTGGACGAGCCACGACGTGGTGGCCAGGGCGCGGCGGCTGGCGCAGACCAGGAAGGTCGGCCACGCAGGGACTCTCGATCCGATGGCAACGGGCGTCCTTGTCCTCGGCATCGGTCGTGCGACGCGGCTGCTCGGCCACCTCGCGCTGACCGCCAAGACCTACGAGGCGACCATCCGGCTCGGTGCGACGACGATCACCGACGACGCGGAAGGTGAGCTCGTCGAGCAGCGCGATGCGTCCGGTGTCACCGACGCGGCGCTCGCGGTCGCCGTCGCCGCCCTGACCGGCGAGATCGAGCAGGTGCCCTCGGCCGTGTCGGCGGTCAAGGTGGACGGTGTGCGGTCCTATGCCCGGGTCAGGGCGGGGGAACACGTCGTGCTCGCCGCCCGGCGGGTCACGGTCTCGCGCTTCGACGTGGTCGAGCGGCGCGGCGAGGACCTCGACGTCGTCGTCGACTGCACGTCCGGCACCTACATCCGGGCGCTGGCCCGTGATCTCGGCGCCGCCGTCGGCGTGGGCGGCCACCTGACCGCGCTCCGGCGGACCCGGGTCGGCCCGTTCGGGCTGGACCGGGCCCGCACGCTCGACCAGCTGGGCGAGGCGTTCGAGGTCGTCGCGCTGCCGGACGCCGTGTCCGCCGCCTTTCCGCGTCGCGAACTGACCGGGGACGAGGCGCTCGCGCTGTCGCACGGCAAGCGGCTGGCGGCTACCGGTTCGTCGGCGACGACCGGTGCCTTCGCCCCCGACGGCAGGTGCATCGCCCTGCTCGAGGACCGGGACGGCCAAGCCCGCCCCACGGTCGTCTTCGCTCCGGCGACCGCGCCGCCCCCGGGTGAGCAAAACCTGCGCTGACAGGTCGGTCCGCTGAAGGCCGGTGCGCCGTCAGGCCGTTGCTCTGGCAGGCTGGTCAGGTGCAGCGCTGGCGCGGGGTCGAGAGCGCACCGTCCTCGTGGGGGCGGTGCGTCGTCACGATCGGGGTGTTCGACGGGGTCCACCGTGGCCACCAGCTGATCATCGGCCGGGCCGTGGAGCGGGCCCGCGAGCTCGGGGTGCCGAGCGTGGTGCTGACCTTCGACCCCCACCCGATCGAGGTCGTGCGGCCAGGCAGCCACCCACCCATGCTGACCGGCACCCGCGACAAGGCCGAGCTGGTCGAGCAGCTCGGCGTCGATGTGTTCCTGGTGCTGCCGTTCACCCCGGAGGTGATGCGGCTGACCGCCGACGAGTTCGTCCACGGCGTCCTCGTCGAGGCGCTGCACGTGCACTCCGTCGTCGTCGGGGAGAACTTCCGCTACGGCAATCGCGGCGCCGGTGACCTGTCCACCCTGGTGGCCAGCGGGCGCCGGTTCGGCTTCACCGTCGACGGCGTCGCACTTGCGGGCGACGACGACACGACGTGGTCCTCGACCTACATCCGGTCCTGTGTCGACGCCGGTGACGTCACCTCCGCGGCGGGGGCGCTGGGCCGCGACCACCGGATCGAAGGAGTTGTCGTTCGCGGCGACCAGCGCGGGCGCGAGCTGGGCTACCCGACCGCCAACCTCGAGCCGGCTTCGTACAGCGCCGTCCCGGCCGACGGCGTCTACGCCGGCCACCTGGTCCGTGGCGGCCACTCGGGCCGGGCAGAGCAGCTCCTGCCGGCGGCGATCAGCATCGGCACCAACCCGACCTTCGCCGGCCGGGTCCGCCGGGTGGAGGCGTTCGTCCTGGACTTCGCCGGCGACCTGTACGGCGAGCACGTCGCACTGTCGTTCGCGACCCGGCTGCGCGACACCTTGCGCTTCGACGGGATCGAGCCACTCAAGGAGCAGATGGCCCTTGACGTCGAGCGGACCCGCAAGCTGCTGGACCCGGCCACGTCAACGCGCGACCGGCCGTCGGCCGGTAGGCCCGGCTGCTAGGCTCAGATCTGCCGAGGTGACTCGGCCGTGCGTCTGACTGCCTGGGTGCAGAAAACCCCGGGCGCGCACACCACAGCGATCCGGAGGAACAACCCACCGTGGCTCTCGATACCGCCACCAAGAAGTCGATCATGGCGGAGTACGCCACCGTCGAGGCCGACACCGGTTCACCGGAAGTCCAGGTCGCGATGCTCTCCAGACGCATCACGGACCTGACCGGCCACCTGAAGGAGCACAAGCACGACCACCACACGCGTCGTGGCCTGCTGCTGCTGGTGGGTCGCCGTCGCCGTCTTCTGAAGTACCTCGAGAAGACCGACATCACGCGCTACCGCTCGCTCATCGAGCGTCTCGGACTGCGCCGCTAGCTGCACGACAGGGGAGTGCCCGCTCGGGCGCTCCCCTTCGTCGTAGGACGCCCGTCCTGCGACACCCACGAGCCGGTACGCCCGGGAGCAGCACCCCGGACCCGGTCCTCGGGAGTGGCAGCCGACCTCCTGGTAACCGATCTTCGGGTGCCAGGGACCGGCCGCTTCCACTGATGACCGGATCCCCCCTCCTTGAGGGACTGCAGCCTGCGCACCACCGGCCCGCAGTGAAGAGGAGTGCCCATGGAGGGCGAGAGCAACATCTACGGCAGCGAGTTCGCCGAGGCCGTCATCAGCAACCCCGGTGGCGCCACCCGCACCATCCGCTTCGAGACCGGCCGGCTGGCCAAGCAGGCCGCCGGCTCGGTGACCGTCTACCAGGGCGACACGCTCATCCTGTCGGCCGCGACCGCGAGCAAGCGGCCCAAGGACAACCTGGACTTCTTCCCTCTGACGGTGGACGTCGAGGAGCGCATGTACGCCGCCGGCAAGATCCCCGGCTCGTTCTTCCGCCGCGAGGGCCGGCCGTCCGAGGACGCGATCCTCACCTGCCGCCTCACCGACCGGCCGCTGCGCCCGTCGTTCAAGAAGGGGCTGCGCAACGAGATCCAGATCGTCTCCACGGTCCTGTCTCTTGACCCCGACCACCTCTACGACGTGCTCGCCATCAACTCGGCTGCCTGCGCGGTGCTGCTGTCCGGCCTGCCGTTCACCGGCCCGGTCGGCGCCACCCGGGTCGCCTGCATCAACGGCGAGTGGGTTGCCTTCCCGACGCACACCGAGCTCGAGGACGCGACGTTCGACATGGTCGTCGCCGGCCGGATGCTCGAGGACGGTGACGTCGCGATCATGATGGTCGAGGCCGAGGCGACCAAGAACGTCTACGAGGTCATCAACGGTGGCGGCCTGGCCCCCACCGAGGACGTCGTCGCGGCGGGCCTGGAGGCCGCCAAGCCGGCCATCGCGGCGGTCTGCAAGGCTCAGCTCGAGCTCAAGGCGATGTCGCCCAAGGAGACCCTCGACTTCCCGGTCTTCCTCGACTACGCCGACGACGTGCTCGCCGCAGTCACGGCCAAGGCTGAGACCGAGCTCGCCCAGATCATGACGATTGCCGGCAAGCAGGAGCGCGAGAGCGCCACCGACGCGCTCAAGGACGCCACCGTCGAGGCGCTGTCCGGTGACTTCGAGGGCCGCGGCTCCGAGCTGAAGGCGGCCTTCAAGTCGCTGAACAAGTCGCTCGTGCGGCGCCGGGTCGTCAAGGACAAGGTCCGGATCGACGGTCGGGGCCTGGCGGACATCCGCCAGCTCGCGGCGGAGGTCGAGGTGCTGCCCCGCGTCCACGGCTCGGCGCTGTTCGAGCGCGGCGAGACCCAGATCATGGGTGTCACCACGCTGAACATGCTGCGCATGGAGCAGATGGTCGACACGCTCAACCCCGAGAAGCGCAAGCGCTACATGCACAACTACAACTTCCCGCCGTACTCCACCGGCGAGACCGGTCGCGTGGGCTCGCCCAAGCGCCGCGAGATCGGTCACGGCGCGCTCGCCGAGCGGGCCCTCGTGCCGGTGCTCCCGAGCCGCGAGGACTTCCCCTACGCGATCCGCCAGGTATCCGAGGCGCTCGGCTCCAACGGCTCGACCTCGATGGGCTCGGTCTGCGCGTCCACGATGTCGCTGCTCAACGCCGGCGTGCCGCTCAAGGCTCCGGTCGCGGGCATCGCGATGGGCCTGATCTTCGAGGGCGGCGAGTACGCGACGCTGACCGACATCCTCGGCGCCGAGGACGCCTTCGGCGACATGGACTTCAAGGTGGCCGGCACGCCGCAGTTCGTCACTGCGCTGCAGCTGGACACCAAGCTCGACGGCATCCCGAGCTCGGTCCTGGCGGCCGCGCTCCAGCAGGCCCGCACCGCCCGGCTCGCCATTCTTGAGGTGATGAGCGAGGCGATCGACGATCCGGACGAGATGTCGGCCTACGCCCCGCGGGTGCTCACGGTGAAGATCCCGGTCGACAAGATCGGAGAGGTCATCGGCCCGAAGGGAAAGATGATCAACACGATCCAGGCCGACACGGGCGCGGATATCACCGTCGAGGACGACGGCACCATCTACATCGGTGCCACGTCCGGCCCGGCCGCAGAGGCCGCGCTGGCGGTCATCAACATGAT
>JANLPD010000334.1:0-3168 GCA_031367045.1 Frankiales bacterium
ATGGCCTGGCCGCCACCGGCAGCACCGCACTGGTCCCCAGCCTCGCTGCGCTGCTGCTGCTGATCGCGGCCGCCGGACGCCGTTACCTGCGCAGCCAGCGCTAGCCCCCCCCACCGGCCCCCCCGCGCTAGCCCTGCTCCCACGCGCCCGCCTCACGCGCGTTCTCCGCACTGGTCCCACCCGTCACAGCTCGCGCGCATCGGCGGCACGCGCTGGGCGGAGGGTGCGGCCGGCGCTGGGCGCAGGGTGCGGTAGGCAACAGGTGAAGGCGGCGGGTCCGGCGGGTCCGGACCGCCCTGCCAGCCGGCTCGCCTAGTGTCGGAGCAGGCTTGCTGGACTCGCGCCGCCGGCCCGAAGATCTTGCCCCCGACGACCCAGAAGGCGCCCCGCACCCTTGACTGCTCCAGCCCCCGCGACGCCGCCGGTGGCCTTGCGTGCCTGGCAGCGGTCCGCGCTCGTGGCCTACCTGCGGCAGGCGCCCCGGGACTTCCTCACGGTCGCGACCCCGGGCGCCGGAAAGACGACCTTCGCGCTGCGCGTCGCCACGGAGCTGCTGAGCCAGGGCGTCGTCCAGGCGGTCTGCGTCGTCGCCCCGACCGAGCACCTCAAGGCCCAGTGGGCCCAGGCGGCGAACCGCGCGGGGATCGCCCTGGACCCCACCTTCACCAACGCCATGGGCTCGACCTCGCGTGACTTCGACGGGGTCGTCGTCACCTATGCCCAGGTCGCCGCCCACCAGGCGCTGCACCGCGCCCGCACGAGCAACCGCCGTACGCTGGTGATCCTGGACGAGGTGCACCACGGCGGTGACGCCCTGTCATGGGGTGACGCCGTCCGAGAGGCGTTCGAGCCCGCCACCCGCCGGCTGGCGCTCACCGGGACGCCGTTTCGGAGCGACACCGCTGCCATCCCGTTCGTCCGCTACGAGAAGGGCTCTGACGGGATCAGGCGGAGTTCAGCGGACCACTCCTACCGATACAGCGACGCGCTGCGCGACGGCGTTGTACGCCCTGTGCTGTTCCTCGCCTACAGCGGCACAGCGACGTGGCGCACCCGCGCCGGCGACGAGGTCTCGGCCACCCTCGGCGAACCCCTCACGGTCGAGCAGACCGCAGCGGCGTGGCGGACTGTGCTTGATCCGCACGGCGACTGGATGCCCGCGGTCCTGACCGCGGCCGACCGGCGGCTTACGCAGGTCCGTGCCAACGGCATGCGGGACGCCGGCGGGATGGTCATCGCGTCCGACCACAAGAGCGCAAAACTCTACGCCGAGCTGCTGCAGGCCATCACCGGCGTCGCCCCCGTCGTGGTGCTCAGCGACGATCCGGCCGCGTCGCAGAAGATCGCCGCCTTCGACGGCTCCGAGGACCGGTGGCTGGTGGCCGTCCGGATGGTCTCGGAGGGCGTCGACCTCCCGCGCCTGGCCGTCGGGGTCTACGCCACGTCGGTGCAGACGCCGCTCTACTTCGCGCAGGCCGTCGGGCGCTTCGTGCGGGCCAGGGCCCGGGGCGAGACTGCGTCGGTCTTCCTGCCGTCCGTGCCCGCGCTCCTGCTGCTGGCGAGCGAGATGGAAAAGGAACGCGACCACGCGCTGGACGGCCCCGCCAGGGAGCTCTTCCTGGCCGACGAGCTCCTTGCCGCGGCCAACCGGAGCACTGATGAGGTGGGCGATCGGGACGCTGCCTTCACCGCGCTGCAGGCCAGCGCCCACCTCGACCGGGTCATCTACGACGGGGCCGACTACGGCACCGCAGCCGAGGTCGGCAGCCAGGAGGAGCAGGACTTCCTGGGCCTTCCGGGGCTGCTCGCCCCCGACCAGGTCGCGGTGCTGCTCCAGCAGCATCAGGCCAAGCAGCTGGAGCGCAGGAGCCGGACAGCCCCGCCCGCGGTGCGGGAGCCCTCGACACATGAAGTGCTGGCGGCGCTGCGCAAGGAGCTCAACGGCCTGGTCGGTGCGCGCCATCACCGGACGGGCCAGCCGCACGGCGTGATCCATGCCGACCTGCGCACCGCGCGCGCGGGTCCGCCGACTGCGCTCGCGACCTCGCTGCAGCTGCAGGAGCGGATCGCCCAGCTGAGGGCCTGGGCCCGCCAGCCCGCCTGACTCCCCAGCTAGTAGGCGTCGTCCATGATGTGGGTGATGGCGCCGAGGACGAAGCCGGCGAGCAGCAGGACGCCGCCGACGACGGTCAGCGGGATCGACTTCAGGATGAACGCAAAGCCCAAGATGGTGCTCGCCACGACGATGACCGCGACCGTGACCCACGACGTCATGTTGTGGGAGTGCGTCGCCGCCATGTGTCTGCCTCCGTGCGCTCAGGGGATCCCTTCGGGGGTCCGCTCGGTGGATCTGTGTCACCGATGCTACCCAAGGCGATCACCGAGGCGCCAAGCGCAACACCGGGGCCACCGGCCGGAACACCCGGGCCTCCCGCGGGATTGTGATGGGACGTGCCCCTCCTCTTCGAGCCGCTGACCCTGCGCGGCACCACCCTGCGCAACCGCATCGTCGTGAGCCCCATGTGTGAGTACAGCGCCGTGGACGGTGTGCCTAACGACTGGCACCTCGTCCACCTCGGCTCACGCGCCGTCGGCGGCGCCGCACTGGTCCTCACCGAGGCTGCAGCGGTCAGCTCCGAAGGCCGGATCAGCCCGCAGGACGCCGGCATCTGGTCCGACGAGCAGGAGAAGGCGTGGTCGCGGATCACCGCGTTCGTCACCTCGCAGGGCGCGGCGGTCGGCGTCCAGCTCGCCCACGCCGGGCGCAAGGCGTCCACCTACCGCCCCTGGGACCCGCGCGGGGGAACAGTGCCGGCGGGGGACGGAGGCTGGCAGGCCGTCGCCCCGTCGGCCCTGGCCTTTGGGCGTTATGCGGTGCCCGCCGAGCTGGACCACGACGGGATCGACAAGGTCGTGGCTGACTTCGTCGCGGCGACCCGACGCGCCGAGCGGGCCGGCTTCGATGTCGTTGAGCTGCACGGCGCCCACGGCTACCTCCTGCACACCTTCTGCTCTCCGCTGTCCAACCACCGGACAGATGAGTACGGCGGGGACTTCGCGAACCGCGTCCGGCTGCCGCTGCGCGTGGTCGAGGCCGTCCGGGCGGTCTGGCCGACAGACAAGCCGCTGCTCTACCGCGTCTCGGCCTCGGACTGGGTCGAGGGCGGC
>JANLPD010000343.1:0-2295 GCA_031367045.1 Frankiales bacterium
CCCGCCCTCAGCTCGGCCGAAGCCGGTTCTGCTGACGGCAGTTCCGCCGACGGCAGTTCCGCCGACGACAGCTCTGCTGACGGCGATGGTGCCCTCGGCGCAGACGGCCAGCGCATCGACCGCGGCCGCGAGCGCTTTCTCGAGCGCGAGGCCCGCCGTCAGGAGCGCGCCGGTGCATCTGGCGGTGGCTCGGGGGACGGCGTCCCGCCCGCCGGGTCCGATGGGGCCCGGCAGGGGAGCGATCGTCAGCAGGGTGACCGCCAGCAGCGCCCGGACCGTCAGCAGGGTGACCGGCCCGAGCGCCCCCAGGGTGACCGGCCCCAGGGTGACCGGCCGCTGCGCCAGGACCGCCAGCAGGGTGGCCAGAGCCGGGTCGACAGTGGCCCCGATCGTGGGCCGGATCGAGGAGAGGACGACGAGTTTGGCGCTAGCCGCCGCGGCCGGTTCCGCGAGCGTGGCCGCGGCCGCAACCGCAGCCGTCCGGGCGCCGCGCTGCCCTACGGCAACGAGGCGGAACCGGTCATCTCCGACGATGACGTCCTCGTCCCCGTCGGCGGCATCCTCGACATCCTCGACAACTACGGCTTCATCCGTACGTCGGGCTACCTGACTGGCCCCAACGATGTCTACGTTTCGTTGCAGCAGGTCCGCAAGTACTTCCTGCGACGCGGCGACGCGGTCACTGGTGCCGTCCGTCAGCAGCGGGAGGGCGAGCGCAAGGACAAGTACAACGCGCTGGTCCGCCTTGACACCGTCAACGGGATGGACCCGGAGGAGGCCAAGAAGCGCCCCGAGTTCATCAAGCTGACACCGCTCTACCCACAGGAACGGCTGCGCCTCGAGACCGAGCCCAACGCCATCACGACCCGCGTCATCGACCTCGTGGTGCCGATCGGCAAGGGCCAGCGCGCCCTTATCGTCAGCCCGCCAAAGGCCGGCAAGACGATGGTCATGCAGGCGATCGCCAACGCGATCTCGACGAACAACCCAGAGTGCCACCTGATGGTCGTCCTCGTCGACGAGCGGCCTGAAGAGGTCACCGACATGCAGCGTTCGGTGAAGGGCGAGGTCATCGCCTCGACCTTCGACCGGCCGCCGCAGGACCACATCACCGTCGCTGAGCTGTCGATCGAGCGCGCGAAGCGCCTGGTCGAGCTCGGTCACGACGTGGTCGTACTCCTCGACTCGATCACGCGACTGGGACGCGCCTACAACCTCGGCGCACCCGCGAGCGGCCGCATCCTCACCGGTGGTGTCGACTCCGCGGCGCTCTACCCACCGAAGCGCTTCCTGGGTGCCGCCCGCAACATCGAGAACGGCGGCTCGCTGACGATCTTCGCGACCGCCCTCGTGGAGACCGGTTCCGCGATGGACACGGTCATCTTCGAGGAGTTCAAGGGCACCGGCAACGCCGAGCTCAAGCTCGATCGCAAGCTGGCGGACAAGCGGATCTTCCCGGCGATCGACATCGACGCGTCGGGCACCCGCAAGGAGGAGATCCTGTTGTCACCCGAGGAGCTGCGCATCGTGCTGCAGCTGCGCCGGGCCCTGCACGCGCTCGACTCGACGGCTTCGATGGAGCTCCTGCTCGACAAGATCAAGAGCACCCGTACCAACATCGAGTTCCTTATGCAGGTCCAGAAGACCAGCGTCAACCAGTCGGGCGACTAGCCAGGCCCGCTTCGCTGCGTACGACGAAAGGCCGGCATCCTTAAGGGTTGCCGGCCTCTCGTCTCGCCCCTGTCTCGCCGTACTCCCGTCCCTGTCCTCCCGCTCCCGCGGTTCCGGTAACCCGCCCCGGTACCGGTAACCCGCCCCGGTACTACCGGTTTGGGTTCCGTCACTCCCGCCGAAGATCATTGTGTCCGAGCGCGAGTGCGACCGATCCCTCCCGGCGGACACAATGATCATGGTGACCCAGGCCGGCAAGGTCATCGTGTCCGCAGGGTGGGATCGGTGCGGCCTGGGACGGACACGTTCGCCGCGTTGGCGGCGCTCCCGGCCGCGATTGCGGCTCCGCTACTTCCGGCCGAAGATCATCGTGTCCGCAGCAGGGAACGCGCAGCAGGGAACGCGCAGCGGGGAACGCGCAGCAGGGAGCGGGAACGGGAAGGGGCAAGGGAGCGGCAGCGTTGTACCGACCGGTGGGCAGTTCTGGCACACTGGGCACCACACAGCTCCGGTTCACGCGCGTACGACCCGTTCGCGGGAGGCGACCCGGCGGCATCCCGACCGAGAGGCACGACAGCCATGAAGTCCGACATCCATCCCGCGTACGAGGCCACCAGCGTGACC
>JANLPD010000349.1:0-4215 GCA_031367045.1 Frankiales bacterium
TGATGGCATTGGCCCGCTCCACCACCAAGCGGATGAGCTCGTCGTGCACGTCCTGATGAACGATGAGGCGGGACCCTGCCATGCAGGTCTGACCCGCGGCGGCAAACACGCCGGCGACCAAGCCATTGGCCACTGCCGGGAGGTCAGCGTCGGGGAAGACCACCTGCGGTGACTTACCGCCGAGCTCGAGGGTGACGCGATTGAGGTTGGCGCCCGCCGCCTGGGCGACTTTCGCGCCTGTCGATGACGACCCGGTGAAGGCCACCTTGTCGACGTCGGGATGTCCGGCCAGGTGCTCACCGACCTGGCGACTCAGGCCGCAGACGACATTGACCACGCCATCGGGGAAGCCGGCCTGCTGCACCAGCTCGGCCAGCGCGAGCGTGGATGCAGGCGCGTGCTCCGAAGGCTTGACGACGAAGGTGCAGCCGGCAGCCAGGCCCACTGCCAGCTTCCAGGTCAGCAGCATCAACGGCGAGTTCCAGGGCGTGATCGCGGCCACGACACCGACCGGCTCACGACGGGTGTAGACGAAGAAGTTCGGCTTGTCCGAAGGAATCGTCCGACCTTCGATCTTGTCCGCCAGGCCGGAGAAGTAGTAATACCACTCAGGCAGGACCTGCATCTGCCCGATCATCTCGCGGTACAGCTTCCCCGAGTCCGTCACCTCCAGAACGGCCAGGCGCTCCGCGTTCTCGCAGATCAGATCGCCCAGCCGTCGCAGGAGACGGGCCCGGCCGAAGCCGCCCAGCTCCCCCCAGGCGCCGTCGAGTGCGACGCGTGCGGCCACAACCGCGTTGTCCACATCCTCCGGACCGGCGTCAGGTACCGAAGCCCAGGAGTGGCCGGTGTACGGGTCCTGTGACGTGAACGTCTTGCCGGACACCGCGTCGACGAAACGGCCGCCGATGAGCATCTTGAACTGCTGAAGGTGCGGTGCGGGTTGCATTGTTCTCGTCCTAGCAGCCGTCATCGGCCATCCTCCAAACGCTTGGGACGTGCTTCGCGTCCCCTAGCGACAGTAGATGAACCGACAGCCCTCGTGGAGTTAAGGGGTGGGGTCGGAGAAGGGGGGTAGTCCGGGGATCCGCGGCGCCTGCGACGGGGCCGACCCGACTGAGATCTCATCGAGCGTGGGACCCCCTTCGAAGGTGGGGCTGCCCGGGCCGGCCGGCATCGGCTCGGCCTTGGCCTGGTTGGTCGGGGGCGACCCTTGCCCGCCCGGCTTGGTGCGGTCGGGCAGACTCGCGGGTCCGGTGCCGTCGGTGTCGCGCGGCGAGTTTTTGGCTACGCCGGGCTGGGTCAGGTCCTCGCGGCGCTCGTCATGCATGTCCATCATTGTTCCCTACCCGCCGAACGGCGCACGACCCCCCGGCAGCTCGAGGTCGGGTTTTTCCAGCTTCTCGACGTTGACATCTTTAAACGTCAAGACGCGCACCGACTTCACGAAGCGTGCCGGGCGGTACATGTCCCACACCCAGGCGTCGGTCAGCGTCAACTCAAACCACACCTCGCCGTCTGAGGTGCGGGGCTGCACGTCAACGGCGTTCGCGAGGTAGA
Source organism: Frankiales bacterium (assembly GCA_031367045.1). Classification (GTDB taxonomy): domain Bacteria; phylum Actinomycetota; class Actinomycetes; order Mycobacteriales; family SCTD01; genus JANLPD01. The sequence continues at coordinate 1,561 of JANLPD010000349.1, forward strand.
ACCGGCGCTCGGTCTCCACCACGAAGTCGAACTGCCGCACGATGTCGCGGTACTCCCGGTAGAGCTGGAGCTCCATCTCGGTCTCGTACTTCTCGAGATCTTCGGCACTCATGCACTGACCTCGACCCTCTGCTCGTCCACGGGTCCATCCTGCCGCACGGCGCGGTCGGCGGCCGCACGTTGGCTGGCCCGCACGTTGACGTAGGAGAAGCGGTGCTCCGGGCAGGGGCCGTGCTCGGCCATCGCCGCCTGGTGCTCGGGCGTCGAGTAGCCCTTGTGGACGTCGAAGCCGTACGCCGAGAAGCGCTGGTGCAGCTCGACCATCAGCCGGTCCCTCGTCACCTTGGCGACAACCGAAGCCGCAGCCACGCAGGCGGCCACCCGGTCGCCCTTCCAGACGGCCAGCGTCGGGGCCGGCATGCCCGGGATCGGGAAGCCGTCGGTCAGGACGTAGGACGCGCACGGCTCGAGGCGCCCGACCGCCTGCCGCATGGCCCGCACGTTCATCACGTGCAGCCCGCAGCGGTCCACCTCCTGCGGGGAAACGACGACGACAGACCACGCGAGGGCGCGGCGCACGACCTCGTCGTACGCCCTCTCGCGTGCAGCAGCGCTGAGCAGCTTGGAGTCGGCGAGGCCGGGGACCTGCCCGCGCCGGCCGTCCGGCAGGACCACGGCAGCGACGACTAGCGGGCCGGCGCACGCGCCCCTGCCGGCCTCGTCGGCACCGGCGACGTGGGGGAAGCCGTTGCGCTGCAGCACCCGCTCGAACGCCCAAAGGCCGTTCTCGGACCGGACAACCGGGCGGATCGCCTTCACAGCACCTTCATAGCGCGTCCAGCAGGTCGGCCAGCACGGCCGGGTAGATGACCTCGGCTGTGCTGCGCAGCTCTGCGCGCGTCCACCACCGGTGGTCGAGGACGAACTCCCGCTCCAGCGCGCTGAACCCCGCCGTGTCGACGTCGTGGGCGTCCACCCGCGCGACGAAGAAGTCGCCGCTCTGGCGGTAGCTGGTGCCGGCGAGCGAGAACTCCGCGACCTCGGCGTGCACCGGACCACCCAGCTGCGCGGGCTCGACCAGCAGGCCGGTCTCCTCTAGCAGCTCACGGCTCGCGGCCTGGACGAGGCTCTCGCCCTGTTCGACGCCGCCACCGGGCGTGAACCACCACGTGCCGCGGTCACGGGCCATCGGGTCGCAGCCCAGGAACAGCAGCACCCGGTCGTCGCGGTCGATGAGCAGCACCCGCGCGGAGCGGCGGTCCACGGGTGCGTCCATGACGACCTCAGCGTACGACGGGACCGCGGGCAGCCCTCGCGGCGCGAGCCCGGTGCCGGCGGCGAAGGCCGGCGACCGGCAGGGTCAGGGCGGTGCCGAGCAGGTAAGGCGACGCGCCTAGGCCCACCGACCCGGCGGACGCCAGCCGGCTGTCCGAGAAGGTCTTGGGCCGGTGCAGTCCCGTGAATCGGCCGATCGGCCAGACGATGACGAAGGCGCGGCCGATCACCTTGTCCTGCGGCACCGTGCCGTCGCTGATGTTGCGGTGAAGCCGGCTGTCGCTGGACGCCCCTCGGTGGTCCCCCATGACCCAGAGCCGACCCGCAGGCACCGGCACGCCGGGCGCGCCGGGCGGACAGTCGGACGGCCCGCTGCCCTTGGCGCAGAACTCGGCCTTGTCGTCCTCGTAGAGGTAGGTCTCGGCCAGCTCGACCGCCGTCCCACCCGCGGGCTGCACCGTGACGTGACCGTTGGTGCAGCACGCCACGCGGTCCCCCGGCACGCCGATGACGCGCTTGATGAAGTCGCGCTCCCCGGGCGGCCCGAAGCCCACCACGCGGCCGAAGACGCGCTCGACCTTCTGCAGGGCGTTGCCCGGCGTGGTGGCTGCGACCTCGGGGTTGGTGCCAAAGGACCCCTCGCCGTTGAACACGACGATCTCGCCTCGCTTGATGTCACGGACGTGGTAGACGACCTTGTTGACAAGGACCCGGTCGTTGAGCTCGAGCGTCTGCTGCATCGAACCGGACGGGATGTAGAACGCCTGAACGACGAACGCCTTGATCAGGATGGCGAGCCCGAGCGCGATGGCTACCAAGATGGGCAGCTCACGCAGGAACGACCCGTTGCTCTTCGCGGGTTTCCGACCGAGCCGCGGGACAAGGTCCGGCTGCGGTGCGGGGACAGCTGCGGGTGCCCACGCGCTCTGCTCCGTGCGGTTGTCAGCTCGCAAGGCAGGCTGGTGGGCAGCAGGTTCGTCGTTGTTCATCACGAGCAGCCTAACGACGAAAGGACACACCTCGTGCTGCCGTGGCAGGTGAGGCGCGTCCCGTCGTGCGAAGCCAGTGAGGGGGCTGTCAACTCTCGGTGATCGCGTCGGGCCCAGAGACGGGGACGTCGGAGGGAGCAGCAGCGGGAGCGGCGGCCTTGGCGGTGGGCTTGGCCGGAACGGCGTCGCGCTTCTCCTTGATCTTGGCCTTCTTGCCCCGCAGCTCGCGCAGGTAGTACAGCTTGGCCCGCCGCACGTCGCCGCGGGTCACGACCTTGATGGTCTCGATGACCGGCGTGTGCACCGGGAAGGTCCGCTCGACGCCAACGCCGAAGCTGACCTTGCGGACCGTGAAGGTCTCGCGCGAACCACCACCCTGGCGGCGGATGAC
>JANLPD010000375.1:0-3910 GCA_031367045.1 Frankiales bacterium
CCCTGCACGAGCGCCTGGTCCTCGGTGGCGTCGTCCTGGACGTGCACCACACTGCTCACCACCCTTATCGCACAGGTATCCAGCGCGTTGTCATCGAGTCGGGCCGAAGGTGGGCGGCCGCGCACCCGCTCCGGGCGGTCGCCTGGACCCAGAACTGGGGCGGGCTGCGCGACCTGGACGCTGCCGAGCACGACCGGGTGCTAGCCCGGCCCGGACGCGAGCAGCTGGCGCAGGCGCTGGTGCCGTGGGGTTGCACCTACGTGCTGCCGGAGATCGCCGGGGACCTGCTGCGCGCGCAGCGCCTCGCCTCGATGGTCGAGTCGGGCGCGGTGCGACTGAGCCTGATCGCCTACGACCTCATCCCCATCACAGGCGCGGAGACCGCCGCCCCGGGGATGCCCAGCGCCTTCGCCTCCTACCTCGGGGTCGTGCGCCATGCCACCAGCGTCGCCGCGATCTCGGAGGCTGCAACGACGGAGTTCCGCGGGTTCTGCGACATGCTCGCCGGCCAGGGCGTGACCGGTCCCGACGTCCGCGAGGTCTGTCTTGCAGCCGAGGCCGTGGCCGTCGACGCCGCGGGTGTCGAGTCGGCGCGCGCTCAGCTGGCCGTCGGTGACGCCCCCTTCGTCCTGGCCGTCGGCACCCACGAGCCACGCAAGAACCACCTGGCGCTGCTGCACGCAGCCGAGCTGCTGTGGCGCGAGGGCCTGCACTTCTCGCTCGTCCTGCTAGGTCACAACGGCTGGGGCTCCGACGCCTTCCTCGCCCTCGCCGGCGAGCTGAGGTCCGCCGGCCGGCCGCTCTCGCTGATCACCGCGGCGTCGGACGAGCTGCTGTGGGGTAGTTACCACGCGGCTCGGGTCGTGGCCTTCCCCTCTCTCCATGAGGGATTCGGCTTGCCCGTGGCCGAGGCCCTTGCTTGCGGGACGCCCGTTGTCACGAGCGATGTGGGCAGCATGCGCGAGCTGGCCCGTGGCGGTGGCGCCCTGGCCATCGACCCGCATGACGACCATGCACTCGTTGCCGCCCTGCGCGCGCTGCTCACCGACGATGCCTTGCACGGCCGCCTCGTGGCCGAGGCTCGGAGCCGTCCGGTGCGGACGTGGGACGACTACGCCGCCGAGGTGTGGCAGGTGCTCGTCGGGCCGGGGGCATGAGGGTCGCCCTCGACGCCACCCCGATCCTGGGCCGACCGACGGGCGTCGGTCGGTATGTGAGAGGGCTGGTCGGCGGGCTGGCTGAGCTCCCGGATCGCCCCGAGCTGGTCCTCACGGCGTTCTCCCGCAGCGGCGGAGAGCCCGACATCCCTGGCGTCCGCTGGTCACGGCGCCGGGTGCCCGCCCGCCTCCTGCAGTCCGCCTGGTCGCTCACGTCCCTTCCACCGGTGGAGTGGCTGGCGGGCCGATGCGACGTGTTCCATGCCACCAACTTCGTCCTGCCGCCCCGCCGGCGAGCGGCCGGCGTCGTCACCGTGCACGACCTCACCTTTGAGCGCTATCCCGACCTCGTCACCCCCGCGGTGGCGCGCTATCGACACCTCGTGCCGCGCGCCGTCCGGGACGCCGCCGTCGTGCTCGTGCCGAGCGCCGCCGTCGCCGGGGAGCTCGCGGACCGCTACCGCGCGGACGCCGACAAGATCCGGGTCGCGAGGCCAGGGGTGGACCCGTCGTGGGCGGCCGCCCGGCCGCCGGACCCGGCCTGGCTGAAGGCCCACGGCCTGCCCTCGTCGTACGTCCTGGCGGTGGGGACGCTCGAACCCCGCAAGAACCTGGTCCTGCTCACCGACGCGCACGACCGCCTGCGCCGCAGCGACCCGGGGGCACCCGAGCTCGTCATCGTCGGGCCGCCCGGCTGGGGTCCACTGCTGAGGCTGGGCGACGGCACCCACCTGACCGGCTGGCTCGAGGACGCCGACCTCCAGCGGCTCGTCGCCGGTGCTGCTTGTCTGGCCTTCCCGTCGCTGTACGAGGGCTACGGCCTGCCGCCCCTGGAGGCCCTTGCCTGCGGCACGCCCGTCGTCGCCTGCGACCTGCCCGTCCTGCGCGAGGTGCTGGGCACGCACGCGGAGCTCGTGCCGCCAGGTGATGCCGACGCCCTCGCCGCGGCGATCGCGCGGGCCGTCGGGGACGACGATCCCATGCGGCGCGCGGCCGGCCGGGCGCACGCCCGCACCCGCACGTGGGCGGCTTTCGCGACCGACGTGCTGGCGGCCTACCGGCTGGCCGGGTCCTGAGGCTCGGCGGCCCGCTCGACGGCACGGGTGGTGGCCGACTGCAGGGCGTTGAGCTGTTGCACGAGCGGGTCGATCTCCCAGGCGGTCAGCTTGCGGACGACGCGCTTGACCAGGGACGCCGCGAACGACGTCGACCCGGCAGAAGGTGGGGCGAGCACCGGCAGCCGACGAAGGGGTGCTGTCGCCTGCCTGGGAGCGAAACCCGCTGCCCTGGTTGTGGTGCCGGCCGCGGCCGTGGTCGTGGCACTCCCCCGCCGGCCGGCGGCCGCGCGGACCTGTACCTGCGCCTGGACCGCATCGCGCAGGTCGGCCGTCGTGGCGGCCGGCCAGGCCGCCGCGGACCCGACCCGCACTGTCGTCGGCGCCGTGACGCCCGCGGCTGCGCGCATCGCCGCCGCGAGCTGCTCGTCATCGGCCACCACCGTCACGCCGCGGTCACCGGCCTGCTCGGCCAGCCCGCCTACGTCGGTGACGATGACCGGCCGCCCGTAAAGGGTGGCCCGCTCCAGGACGCTGGACGACCAGATCGAACGGTAGGGCAGCACGACCGTGTCGGCCGCGACGACCCAGCGGTCGAACAGCTCGTCGGAGACGTACTCGACGTGCACCTGGGCGCCGGGAACCTGCTCGGCGAGCTCGGTCAGCTCCGAGACGTAGGCCGCGGTGGCCTCGTCGTCGAGCCGGGCCGAGCCGACCACGACGAGCCGGTTGCGCTCAGGGTCCAGCCCTGCAAAGGCCTGTACCCCGCGGTCAAAGCCCTTGTGGCGCTGGATGAACCCGATCGACAGGAAGACGTGTAACTCCTGGGGAAGGCCGAGGCTGCGCCGGGCGCTCGCGCGGTCGTGGGTGGTGCGCTTGGTGAAGTCGCTGCCGTGCTGCAGGAGCCGGACCCGGGCCGGCTTGACGCCGAACGCCTCGATGAAGTCCGTCCGCTCGCGCTCGGTGTGGACAAACACCTGGTCGACCGACCGCCACAGCGCCCGGCTCGCGAGCGCCAGCGGACCGCGCCCCCTGCCGGTGCGGTAGTCGATCTCGTGGACGACGACGTGCACCTGCTTGGCCGCCCGTAAAGCCCCCGCGAGGAACGCGCTCTCGACCGCCCACCCCTTCGCCGTCGGCGGCAGCGGGAAGAAGAAGTCTGGGTGGAACTGCACGACCACCCGGTCGTACGCCGGGAGCCGCTTGGCCAGCGCGAGCGCGCCGCGGGGTCCGACCAGGTCGAGATGGTGGTGGGCGGCGGACGGCCCCGGCGACAGCACCTCGACGTCGTGCCCCTGCGCCCGCAGCGCGGCGACGGACTGAACCGCATAGGAGGCGATCCCGTCGGGGGCCGGCGGGTAGGACGAGACGACGAGGATCTTCACGAGGCGGGCGGCCCCGTCATCTGGAGCACCGCTGCCTCGACGCGGTCCAGCACGTCGGGCCACTGGTAGTTGCAGAGGACGTAGTCGCGGCCCGAGGTCGCCATCGCGGCCGCCGCTTCGGGGGCCTCGGCCAGGAACGCCAGCGCCTCCTCGAGCTCGAGGTCGTCGTCGTAGAGCAGCCCGGCGCCAGAGGCCTCGCAGTGGTGCGCGACGACGGCAGAGGCTGCGTTGGCGATGACCGGCGTGCCGGCCAGCCAGGCCTCCATGATGGTTCGGCTGAAAGCCTCGTAGGCGCTGGGCTGAAGGTAGGCCG
>JANLPD010000380.1:0-7037 GCA_031367045.1 Frankiales bacterium
TCTGGTCGAGGACCTGGCGGAGGGTCTGCCACTCCAGGTCGGCACCGAGGTGCGCAGCGTGCACGACACCACGGTCGATGGGCGGGAGTACGACGCGGTCGTGCTCGCCATGCCCGATCCGCAGGCCCTGAGCCTGCTCGACCCCGGGTCGGCCGCCGCCGCGGCGCTGGCCGGCCGGGCGTGGTTGCCGGCGATCACGGTCGCAGCCGGGTTCGCTGGGCGGACCTGGGACCCGGCCTTTGACGGTGCGTTCGTGCAGGGCTCCGACGTCCTGGACTGGGTCGCCGACGACGGACGGCGGCGAGGTGACGGGGCGGCGGTCCTGGTGGCGCACACGACCCCGGCATACGCCAGTCGGTACCTGGCCGGGCCGCAAGCCGCGGGGCCGGGGGTGGTGGGACAGCTGCGCGCGCTGCTCGACCTGCCCGAGCCGGGCTGGACGTTCGTCAAGCGGTGGACATACGCGAAGCCGGTGGGCGAGCGGGCCGCGCAGTTCTGGTTGCACGACGGTGTCGGTCTGTGCGGCGACGGCTGGGGGGCGTCGAAGGTTGAGGCCGCCTGGCGGTCGGGGACGCTGCTCGGCGAGGCATTGACGCGCTGACTTGTCGGTCAGGTTCGGGCCAGCTGGCGGAGCACCCGGCGCGGCGCGTTGCTGATGATCGCATCGACGCCGAGGTCCAGGACAAACGCGATGTCCTCCGGCTCGTCGACGGTCCAGACGTGCAACCGGTGGTTGTGGTCGTGGACCCGCTCGACGAACCGCGGATGGGCCTTCAGGATCTCCAGCGACGGGCCGGCGACGGAGACCTGCGGTGGCAGGGTCCCGTCGCGGTAGCGCAGCGGCACGCGGTCCATGAGCAGGACAGTGGGCAGCGCCGGCGCCATCGCGTGCACGCGACGCAGCGAGGTCGGCGCGAAGCTCATGACGGTGATCCGGCTGACGCTGCTACCCAGTGGGCGGGCCAGTCCGTACCGGTCCAGCAGGTCGACCAGGGCGCGCTCGACCAGGGCGCCATATCGGGTCGGGTGCTTGGTCTCCACGTGGAGCTGTAGGGGCCGGTCGGCGTCAAGCGCGAGCTGCACCAGCCGCTCCAGGGTCAGCACCTTGCCACGGTCCTGGTCGGCCTCCTCCCACGAGACCTCGAGCTCGTCACCCTGCCGCTGCTTCCACGAGGCGAAGTTGAGCTCCGCCAGCTCGGCCAGCTCAAGTGTGCTGACGACGCCCCGGCCGTTGGAGGTGCGGTTGACCTTTCGGTCGTGCACGCAGACCAGCACGCCATCCCTGGTGAGGCGGACGTCGCACTCCAGGGCGTCCGCGCCGTCGACGACGGCCAGCTCGTAGGCGGCGAGGGTGTGCTCGGCGAACTCCTCGGACGAGCCCCGGTGTGCCACCACCAGCGGCCCTGCCCCCATGAGCTGATCGTGCCCGATCTGGCGGCTGGCGTCAGCCTCTGCGGCGGGTGGCGTGCGGATCGACGCCGTTGACCACGTCGACGACCGGCTGGCCGTCGAGCACCCGCTGCAGGTTGGCGGTGGTCAACGAGATGATCCGCCCTATTGCCTGCTGGCTGCCGCCTGCCATGTGCGGGCTGAGCAGGACGGTGTCGAGCTCACGAAGGGCGCTGTCCGCAGGCAGCGGCTCGGTGGCAAACACGTCCAGTGCCGCCCCGCCGAGGTGACCGCTGCGCAGCGCCTCGACCAGAGCCGCCTCGTCGACGACCATGCCGCGGGCGCCGTTGACGAGCAGCGCGCCCTTCTTCATCAGACGCGGGTCCACCAGGCCGCGGGTCTGCGGCCCAAGGGCGATGACGAGGACGACGACGTCGCTGGTTGCGAGCAGCTCCGGCAAGGGCGCGTACGGCGCGGGCACGTCGGACTTCTGGCTGCGCGACCAGTAGTGCACGTCGCAGCCCATCGCGGTGAACCGCTCGGCGACCGCCCGGCCGATCGGGCCCATCCCGACGACGCCGACCCGGCTGCCCGACAGCTCGCGCCCTCCCAATGAGGTCTGCAGCGGCCACTCACCTCGTCGTACCGCGGCATCGGCATGGACCGTCCTTCGCAGCAACGACAGCGTCGCCGACAGGCACCACTCTGCGACGCTGATGGTGTTGGCACCGGCGCAGTTGGCCACCGGGACCCCCGCGGTCGCGAAGGCGTCGACGTCGGTGCCGTCGAACCCGACCGAAGGCTGCTGGACGAAGGCGACCCGCGGGCCTGGATGGGCGAGCCGCAGCAGCGGGGTCCAGTCGGCGACGACCAGGTCGGCGGTGGGCAGGGCCGCGTCGACCGCTGCCTGGGTGCGCTCCTCGGGAACGAAGACCTCCAGGCGCGGGTCGGCGAAAAGGGTCTGCAGGAGCTCAAGGGGCAGGGGCGGCAGGGCCAGGAGTCGCCAGGTGGTCATGGGCGAAACCTAGGGGAGCCGGCCCCCGGCGGGAGGAGCACCCCTGGATTGAGCCGGCCGGCCGGGTCGAGGGCCTCCTTGATCGCCCGCATCGCGGCCAGCTCGGTAGCCGACCGGGACAGGTGCAGCCACCGCACCTTCGCGCGCCCGATGCCGTGCTCCGCGCCGATCGAGCCGCCCATCGACGCGCAAAGCCGCAGCACCGCGTCGTCGACGGTCTCGTCCTGCGGCGCCGGACCAACCACATTGACGTGCAGGTTGCCGTCGCCCAGGTGGCCCCACACGTGGACGACGTGGTCACCCGTGGCCTGGTCGATGACGGCCGCCAGCGCGGCGACGAACGGCGCCAGCGCTGCCGACGGCAGGGACACGTCCAGCTTGTGCGGGACGCCGAGGCGCGACACCGCCTCGGTGATCGCCTCGCGGTAGGCCCAGAACCGCTGCGCGTCCGCTGCGTCGGTGGCGACGAGGGCTGCGTCGTCCACGACCCGCTCCAGTCCGCCTTCTGCTTCCAGCAGGACGTACGCCGCTGCCGCCGGCAGCGCGCCCAGCCCGGTCACCTCCCGAACGAGTGCCACGCCGTCGGCGAGCAGGAGCTCGGCGGCGGTCACCCGGTCGGCCTGCTGGCGGGCCCGAGCGACCAGGTCGACGGCGGCGGCAACCGAGGCCACCGGGGCGAGGACGGTCTGGCGCGACCGCGGCTGCGCGACGAGCCGGAGGCGTGCGGCCGTGACGATGCCGAGCGTGCCCTCGCTGCCGACCAGGAGCTGGGACAGGTCGTAGCCGGTCGCGTCCTTCGCGAGGCCCTGCAGCCGGGAGATCACCGAACCGTCGGCCAGCACGGCTTCGATGCCGAGCACCTGCGTTCGGGTGCTGCCGAACCCGACGACGCGTAGCCCACCCGCGTTGGTCGCGACCATGCCGCCGACCGTGCAGGAGTCCCTCGACGTCATGTCCACGCCATAGGCCCAGCCGGCCCGGGCAGCGGCGGCCTGGACCGCGGCGAGGGTCGCCCCGGCGCCCGCGACGACGGTCGCGCCCTCGACCCGCACCCCGGTGAGCCGGTCCGTCGCCAGGACGACCGTCCCGTCGGGGACGGCGCCGGCCACCAGTCCGGTCCGGCCGCCCGCGACGGTGACCCGCAGGCCGCGCGCCGCGCACCAGGTCAGGACGGCGGCGACGTCAGAGCTGCTGGCCGGCAGGGCGACGGCGAGCGCGCGGCCCGTCGTACGGCCGGTCCAGTCCACCTCCCATGCTGCGTTGTCGCCCGCGAGGGCGCAGACCGAGTGCAGGTCGTCCAGCCGCTCCCGGTGACTCATGGCGGCAGTTTCCCACCGGGATGGAAGGCTGCGGCCATGAGCGACTACGACCTCGTCGTGCTGGGTGCCGGCGCGACCGGCCTGGGGGCGGCCCGGGCCGCGAACAACGCCGGCCGCAAGGTGGCCCTCGTCGAGAAGGCGCGCCCCGGCGGGGACTGCACCCACTACGGCTGCGTACCGAGCAAGACCCTGATCGAGACAGCCCGGCGCGTGCAGGCGGCGCGTAGCGGCGCGTCGTACGGCTTCTCGGCAGTTCCGGTCGTGGACTTCGCGGCCGTGATGGACCGGGTCGCTGCCGTTATCGCCGCGATCGAGAAGGACGAGTCGCCTGAGCTGTTGGCCAAGGAGGGGATCGACCTGCTGGCCGGCTGGGGCACCTTCACCGGGCCCACGTCGCTGGACGTCGACGGCCGCACGGTCAGCTTCGACAAGGCCGTCGTCGCCGCGGGCTCGCGGGCTCTCGTGCCGCCGATCGACGGACTGGCCGACGTGCCCTACCTCGACAACACGAACATCTTCGCGCTTCGTGAGCAGCCCGAGCACCTGCTTGTGCTCGGCGGCGGCCCGATCGGGATCGAGCTCGCTCAGGCCTTCCGCCGGCTCGGCTCGAGGGTGACTGTCATCGAGGGCATGGCAACCCTGATCGGTCGGGAGGAGCCCGAGGCGCAGCGCGCCCTGACCAGGGTTCTCGAGCGAGAGGGCGTGAGCGTCAAGGTCGGCGCCAAGGTGGAGCGGGTCTCGGCCGGGCCGACGCTGCACCTGTCCGACGGCACGACTATCGCCGGTTCGCACCTGCTGGTCGCCGTGGGGCGGACGCCGTCGACCGACGGGTTCGGCTTGGAGACGACCGGAGCAACGATCGACAAGGCCAAGCGGGTCGTCGTGGACAGCCACCTCAAGGCCGCCGACACGGTGTGGGCCGCCGGTGACTGCGCCTCTGCCCTTCAGTTCACCCATGTCGGTGACGAACAGGGCCGGCTGGCCGCGCGCAACGCCTTCGCCGGTCTCGGCCGGGCCGGCACGTGGAGCGACCGGGTCGTGCCCTGGGTGACCTTCACCGAGCCGGAGGTCGGCCACGTCGGGCTGACCGAGGCGCAGGCCTTCGAGCAGTACGGCGACCGCGCCCTCGTGTCGCTGGTCCGGGACCGACACCTCGACCGACCGCGCACCGCAGGCGAGACCGACGGGTTCACCAAACTGGTCGCGGTCAAGGCGCGAGTCGGCGGGATCGCGCTCGGCCACCTGGTGGGCATGACCGTCGTCGGGCCGATGGCCGGTGAGCAGATCGGCACAGGTGCGCTCGCTATGCGGGCCCGCACCCTGGTCGGCCGGCTCGCGCAGACCACGACGGCTTACCCGACCTGGTCGATGGGGACCCGGATCGCCGCCGCGCGCTTCTTCGGCACCTACGGCGGCGCTGCCGCCCGACCCGCTCGCGCTGCTCGTTCCGCTGACTCCGCTGAATTCGGCTCGCCCGACGACGACTGAGCGTTGTCGCTTCCGGCGGCCGGCGGTGCTTGCGGCCTGGCTGGCCTGGCGTGCTGGTTGCGTCTGCCGGTGATGGTGTAGGTGCAGGCGCGTGACCGGGCTACTTAAGGAGCCGCGACAGCCGGCGGTCGGCGAGCGGCTTGCCGTCGGTCTGGCAGGTCGGGCAGTACTGCAGGGACTTGGCGGCGAACGACACCTCGCGGACCGTGTCGCCGCATCGTGGGCAGGGCAGCCCGGTTCGGGCGTGCACACGCAGGCCCGACTTCTTCTCGGCTTTGAGATCCTTGGCAGCCAGGCCCTCGGCGCGGGCGACGGCGCCCCGGAGCACTTCATCGATCGCGAGGTACAGGCGCGCGACGTCACTGGCCGTCAGGTTGCCGGCGGGCTTGAAGGGCGACAGCCCGACCTCCCACAAGACCTCGTCAGAGTAAGCATTTCCCAGTCCGGCGATGCAGGTCTGATCGGTGAGGACACCCTTGACCTGGCTGCGATTTCCGGCGAGCAGACCGGCCAGGACATCGACGGTGAACTCCGGCGCCAGCGGGTCGATCCCGAGCCGGGCGATGCCGGGCACGTCGTGGGGGTCGCGCACGACGTACACCGCAAGACGTTTCTGCGTACCTGCCTCGGTGAGGTCGAAGCCCGCCATCGGACCGCCCGTGACGTCGGCCAGATGGACGCGCATGCCGAGCGGCCCCTTGCCCATCTTCGGCGCCGCGGGGGGCAGATCGGCCCGCCAGCGCAGCCAGCCGGCCCGGGCGAGGTGCACGACGAGGTGCAACCCAGTTGCGTCCACGTCGAGGAACTTGCCGTGCCGACAGACCCCGGTGACCGCAAGCCCCTGCAACGCCGACGGTGGCGGGTCGTAAGTCTTGAGCACATGAATGCCGGGCGTTTCGACGCGGGCGACGACGCGACCAACCGCGTGCTCGCGCAGGAACGCGACCAGCGACTCGACCTCGGGCAGCTCAGGCATGCTGCGAGCCTCCCCTCTCACCTGCCGGGCAGGCAACCCGCACCCAGGTGGGAGGCTGCGGGCGTGACGGGCAAGCGGCGTTCCAGCGGGGAGCGGGAGTTCCTGGCCGGCTACCAGCCGATGGGCTTCCCGCCGTTCGCCGTGACCGTCGACGTTGTCCTGCTCACGGTCCGGGACGGCCGGCTCTGCGTGCTGCTCGTCGAGCGCAATACCCACCCGTTCCGCGGGGCGCGCGCGCTCCCGGGCGGCTTTGTACGCCCGGAGGAGGACCTGGACACCGCGGCTGTCCGGCGGCTCGAGCAGGAGACAGGAGTACGACGCGACGTCGCCCACGTCGAGCAGCTCGGCGCCTTCGGTGACCCGCGACGCGACCCGCGGATGCGCGTCGTCTCGGTGGCCTACCTGGTGTTCGCCCCCGACCTCCCCGCTCCGACACCGGGAGCGGGCGCTAGCTGGACCGGCTGGGTGCCGGTCGACGTGGCCGACGCGGGCGGGCTCGCGTTCGACCACAGCGTCGTTGTGGCGGCCGGCGTCGAACGGGCTCGGGCCAAGCTCGAGTACAGCCCCTTGGCGGCCGCCTTCTGCGACGAGGAGTTCACCGTCGCCGACTTGCGCCATGTCTACGAGGCCGTCTGGGGGCGTCCGCTCGACCCGCGCAACTTCCACCGCAAGGTGACCGGTACGCCCGGTTTCCTCGTCCCGATCGGGCGGCCCGCGCCCGTCGGCCCGGAGGGCGGCCGGCCAGCCGCACTGCACCGCCGGGGGCCGGCCTCCCAGTTGCACCCCGCAATGCTCCGACCCGTGCGGTAGGCGTACCACCGGGCGAGGATCCGCTGGTGGGGCTCCTGTC
>JANLPD010000516.1:0-3328 GCA_031367045.1 Frankiales bacterium
CGGCACTGGCCACCGAACGGGCCCGTAAACGCCTGGCGTTGCTGGACGCGACCGACCTCGAACTCACCACCATCGCGGCCGCCGTGCAGGCCGGCCGGCTCACCGATGCCGGGAAGATCGGGATCCGGATCGGCAAGGTCATCGGCAGATACAAAATGGCCAAGCACTACCACCTCGACATCACCGACACCACCTTCAGCTTCGGACGCGACCAGATCGCGATCGACACCGAGGCAGCCCTGGACGGGCTCTACGTCATCCGGACCAGCGTCGGCGCCGAGCAGATGGACGCCGGCAAGGTCGTCGCGACCTACAAGAGCCTGGCCGGCGTCGAACGCGACTTCCGCTGCCTCAAAAGCATCGATCTGGACCTCCGCCCGATCCACCACTACACCGAAACCCGCGTCCGGGCGCACGTACTGCTCTGCACCCTGGCCGCCTACCTCATCTGGCACCTGCGCCAAGCCTGGACGCCTCTGACGTTCACCGACGAACACCGACCCGAACCCACCGACCCGGTCGCACCAGCACGCCGCTCGGCCGCCGCGGACCACAAAGCCACCACCAAAACCACCACCGACGACCTCCCAGCCCACAGCTTCGCCAGCCTGCTCGACAACCTGGCCACCCTGACCCGCAACGAGGTCCGGTTCCTCGCCGTCCAAGACCAGCCCGTCGTCGAGCAACTCGCACTACCCACACCCACCCAACGACGGGCCTTCGAACTCCTAGGCCGACCTATCCCACTGGCCCTCGCGTAGTCAGCACCGACCCAGCCCAAACAGGTAAAAGCCCAGGTCAGCGAACTACAACCCGCCCAAGATCACGAAACTTCGGACTAGCCCGGCGGGCCCTGCGCCTGCGGACTCGTGGGCCCATACCGCCGGGAAGATCTTGGGAGGCTGCCTCGGCCGGGGTTGACGTCGCTGCTCCGGCGGGGGGGCCAAACGGGCCAGGCACTGACCAGATTGTCATCCACCGGCAAAAGACCGCGTAGCCTGGCGGGAGGCTGAAGGGATGTTCGTCTCCCGGTGCTCTCCCGTCAGGGGCGGGTAGCCGCTCAGCCGGCACGAAGGACCAGCACGAACTGCCCGCCGCCCGCCTCGACCTGCGTCGTCAGCGCTAGATCGGGCGCGAACCGGGACAGCCGATCCACCAGCCACGCACCAGCCTTCTCGGCGTCCGCGCGGTTGGGGCAGCGGGCCACGACCTCTCGGCCGCCCTTGCGGGTCAACCGCTCGACGGTCGGCACGATCGGGGCTGGGTCGACGACGAACAGCTCCGGGGGCCAGGCCACGATGGGCTTGACAGCGCCCTTGCGGGTGTTGCACGCCCGGTGTGCAAGGCGCGCCGCGCCCGCGGCAGCCTTTTTTCCCTTCGGCGAAGCCCCACTGTCGATGCTTGGCCCGCGGTCCGCGTTGACGGACGCTCCGGGGTCGACCGGCTCATCGCAGAGCCAACAGCGCCAGCCGTCGCGCTCGCCAACCTCGTTGAGGGTGCTCATGATCAGACGGTACGTGTCGTCAGGACGCGGCCGTCGCCGGCTGCTGATCCAACCAGCCTCGTCGACGTGATAGCTGTCGGACCATCGGTACCGGCACACGGCAAAGGGGGAAGGCGTTGATGTGCGTCTGCCGCTGACCGCGGGTTACCGTGCTGGGGTGGCACTGACGGCTCGGGCCCTGCTCGCCGACGTGGCGCTGGTGCTGCTGTTTGTGGTGATCGGACGTCGCAGCCACGACGAATCCGCGGCGGTGGTGGGGCTTGCGAGGACCGCCTGGCCGTTCTTGGCCGGTCTCGCGGTGGGATGGCTCGCTGTCGGCACTCGGCACCGGCCGCTGCGGGTCGCGCCGGAGGGGGTGGTGGTCTGGCTGTCAACAGTGGCCACCGGGATGCTGTTGCGCGTTTTCAGCGGCCAGGGGACGGAGTTCTCGTTCATCGTCGTGACCCTGATCGTGCTCGGGCTGTTCTTTCTTGGTTGGCGTGCGCTGCTGCCGGTGGTTCGCCGGCTGGCACCTCGTGGGCCCGCCGCTTGACTCCTGGGCAATAGGTAGCGCGGAAAATCCACCCGTGGGTAGCGGCGCGCCACCCTGCCGGTGCGCAGGATCGTTGCATGAGCGACAGCGACGTAGTGACTGTCCGGGGCCTGCGCAAGGCCTACGGCGAGCGCAGGAAGCGCTGACCAACGCCGTGAAATACGCCCCGGCTCACCGATCGGCGTACAGGTCGAGGTGGAGGCTGCCCAGGTCCGGCTGACGGTAGTGAGCGCTGGTGCGCCGGGGTCGGGCGACGGATTGGGGGCGGTGGGCATGCGCGAGCGCGCGGTCGCTCTCGGTGGCAGCTGCGAGAGACGACGCGACGGCTGCGCTCCCACGATGCTGCGCCGCCCGTGCTGGTCCTCACCACCTTCCACGACGACGAGGTGCTCGCGGGTGCGCTCCGCGCAGGGGCAGCGGGGTTCGTCCTCAAAGGCGGGACGGCCGAGGAGCTGCAGCGCGCCGTACGCGTAGTGGCTGGGGGCGGCTCGTGGCTCGATCCGGCGATCACCGGGCGGGTGCTGGCTGCCTACCGTTCGCTGCCCCGCGCGCGGATGCAGCGACCCTGCAGGTCCTGACCGCACGCGAGCGCGAGATCCTCGCCCTGGTCGGTCGCGGCCTGACCAACGCCGAGATCGCCGACGAGCTGGTGCTCGGTGAGGGGACCGTCAAGACGCACGTGCACCACGTCTTCACCAAGCTTGGCCTCCGCGACCGGGCGGCCGCGGTGGTCCTGGCCCACGACCACGACCTGGTACGACGACAGCCGCCGTGACCGCCGCCGCTCAGAATGCCGCCGTGGAACTATCGGGTGGCCCGAAGCATCGAGTGACCGAGCTGCTTGGGCCGGTGGGTGGCACCGCGACGGAGCGACGCATTCGAACCGCCGCGGTGCCGCCACCGATCAGCAACCAGGCAGCTTGAAGCTGCTGATCCGGGTCTGCCAGCCGTTTGCCGCCGACGCCTGCCCGGCGGCCGTGTAGTACTCGTTGACGTACCAGAAGGTGCAGTCGTCGACTGGGTCGACGTTCATGGACGTGTAGTCGCCCCAGCGCGAGTTGGTCGTGGTCTGGACGCCGCTCCCGGCGATCGCCACGCCTTCTCCGAGGGTCATCTCACCCGCGGGGTCCCCGGCGAGCCGTCCGGTGTACCGGATGCCCGGGAAGACGTCGGTTCCGTTGACGACGCTGAACCCGAGGCCCATGTTTCCGCTGCGGTCCTGGGCGATGCTGCCCATCCAGCGGTGCACGCCGTCACCCGGTGCGTACGTCCCTTGTTGGTAGACCGAATAC
>JANLPD010000413.1:0-4793 GCA_031367045.1 Frankiales bacterium
GACGGTGCGGCGATCTCGCTGATGCAGGCGGGGACCACTTGGGGGACATTTGGCTCCAGCGGGGAGCTGAGCAGGCGGCTGGACGAGCTGCAGTTCACCTTTGGCGAGGGTCCGTGCCTGGACGCGGTCCGGCATGGTGGCCCAGTGCTCGTGGTCGACCTTGAAGATCCTTCTGAGCAGCGCTGGCCGGCCTATCGGGAGGCCGTGCTGGGTTCCGGTGTCCAGGCGGTGTTTGCGCTCCCCGTCGACGTCTCCTGCTGCCACGTCGGGGCCCTGGACCTGTTCCGCAAGCGCAAAGGGCCCCTGAGCGACACGGCTCTCGCTGGCGGGCTGCTGGCGGCTGAGCTCGCTGCGCTGCCCTTGCTGAACCTCATGACATCCGACGTCGACGGGTTCGGGGAACAGCCAGAAGGCGGCGGGTGGGAGCAGTTGGCGTCGCTGACGCGCGCCGAGGTCCACCAGGCGACTGGGATGATCATGGAAGCCAGGAATTCGAGCTCGACCGAGGCCCTCGTTCGCCTGCGCGCCTACGCGTTCGCGCAGGGCTTGACGGCCAGCGAGGTCGCCTGGGAGGTGATCGAGCGAAGGTTGTTGCTGGACACCGATGATTCTCGTCGTGGTCTCGGTGACCCAACGGGGCCCTTCCGGTAAGCCACTCGGGCCGGCCGGGTCGATTTGCGGCTAGGCACGCAAGAGGGTCGGGTGCACAATCTTGGTTGTGCCGACGCTGCAGCTGTCACAGGACCCGGACGCCGATGCGCTGCTCTCGACAGATCCGCTTGCGCTGCTTCTCGGGATGCTTCTCGACCAGCAGATTTCCATGGAAAAGGCCTTCCGGGGTCCGAGGGACCTGCGCGACCGGCTCGGCCGCGACCTCGATGCTGGCGACATCGCCAGCCGCGCCAACCTCGGCCAGCTGTTCGCCCAGCAGCCGGCAATCCACCGGTTCCCGGGATCGATGGCTGGTCGCGTCCAGGCGCTGTGCCAGGTGCTCGTCGACGACTACGACGGGCGCGCTGAGGCTGTGTGGGAGGACGCCCGATCGGGCACTGAGCTGCTTCGACGGATGAAGCAGTTGCCCGGCTTCGGTGACCAGAAGGCGCGCATCTTCGTGGCCCTGCTCGGCAAGCAGTACGACGTCAAGCCGCGTGGCTGGCGAAAGGCGGCAGGGGACTACGGCGACGTGGGTGCGCTGCGCAGCATTGCCGACGTCGTGGATCCGGACAGCCTGCTGAAGGTGCGGGCGTACAAGCAGTCCGTCAAGGCCGCGGCAAAGGCCGCCAAGGGCTGACGCCGACGGTCTGCATATCAGGCGGGTTTGCCGTCGTCGTCCACGATCTCAGCGACGTGCAGAGAGACCAGGTCCAGCCCTCCCCAGGCGGCCAGGTTCTGGCCCGACGCCGCCCACTCTGGTGTCTTGAAGGCGGCCTTCATCGCGTCGTAGCTCTCGAAGTAGAGCTCAGCCATGACATACAGGGCGGGGTCGCCGGTGACGGTGCGCCGGACGCGAGCCAGCTCGGTGCGGACCAGGCCAGGGGTGGCGTTGGCGAGCGGGACGTGGGTGCGGAAGTAGTGCTCGTCGAAGTCCGCAGGGTCCTCGGGCGTGCGGTAGAGCGCGACGTACTTGATCACACTGCCTCCAATGGTGGACGGCGCACCGTCGCCGGACTAGCGCTCCGCCTCGACCACGCGGCCGGGGTCGATCGCGAAGCGGACGGGCAGGTCGGGGCTGGCGACTGGAGGGTCGACGATCGCGGTGGCCCGCTTCTTGCGAGCCACGACGGGACCGGCGTTGGCCGCCACGACCCCCATGAGGGGAAGCAGCAACGCCGCGACGAGCAGGACCAGCTTGACCCCCATCGGAACGGGCAGTAGGACGGCGAGGACGAAGCAGCAGACGCGCACGGCCTGGGTGATCGCGTATCGGCGCTGTCGCAGGCGTCGGTCGTCGGTGTGGCTCAGCCCGGCGGTGGTGACGACGCAGACCCGCTCCGCCTCACCCTTGTCGCGGCTGCTGGCTCGCACTAGGCCTCCTCGTCTGGACCCCCAGTGTGGGGGATGGGGTTGCCGCCCGCTCGCTGAGTGGGACGTGTTGGTCATGGGTGGCATCCCCGGTCCCGACTACGGTCGCGGTGTGCCAGCCGACCAGCCCGTCCTGCAGATGACCGGTATGGGTGTCGTGCGCGGCAGCGCGACGCTGCTGGCGGACGTGGACTGGACGGTCCGAGAGGGTGAGCGCTGGGCAGTCCTGGGCCCCAACGGCGCCGGCAAGACCACGCTGCTGCAGGTGGCGGGCGCCTTGTCGCTCCCGAGCCGCGGCAGCGTTGAGCTGCTGGGCGAGCGCTTCGGCGCCGCCGACCTCGGCGAGCTGCGCAGCCGCGTCGGCCTGTCGAGCAGCGTGCTGGCCGACCGGGTGCCCGCTCACGAGAGGGCGCTGGACGTCGTGCTGTCCGCGTCCTTCGGCGTCATCGGACGGGGCGGCGGGATGTACGACGAGGTCGACACTGCGCGGGCCGTGGACCTGATGGGACGCGTCGGGCTCCGGGCGTTCGTCGAGCGGCGGTTCGGCACGATGAGTGAAGGCGAGCGTAAGCGGGTGCTCCTCGCCCGGGCACTCATGACCGACCCGGAGCTGCTGCTGCTCGACGAGCCGGCCGCGGGGCTTGACCTCGGGGCGCGCGAGGCGCTGCTGCGGCTGCTCACCCGGCTGGCCCAGGACCCGGGATCGCCGCCGACCGTGCTGGTGACCCACCACGTCGAAGAGGTTCCGGTCGGCACCACTCACGCCCTGCTGCTGTCACGCGGCCGGATCGTCGGCCGGGGGCCCGTCCGGGAGGTTCTGACGGGCGCCTTGCTGGGCCGGGCGTTCGGCTTGCCGCTCGTGGTGGACGAGCGGGACGGCCGCTTCAGCGCGCGGGCGGCGTTCGCCTGAACGACGAGCCGGTTGCCGAGGACCCTACTGTGGCGCCCTGATCCCGGACGGGACCTCGGCTTGTCTCGGCGCTGTTCCTCTGGGCGGGACAGTCGGAGCGCTTTGCCTGCCGTCTGGCAAGAGTGGCGTTGGGCGCTCGGGTGACCCGGTAGAGCGAGAACCCGATGGCCAGCGCGGCAAGGTGTCCGTAGGCGCTGAAGGTCTGCACCTGCCAGGCAGAGATCCCGAGGTAGCCGACAAGCAGCGCCGCCCAGGCCAGCCGCTGCCGGCGGTCGGGGAAGCGGTAGGCGAGCAGTGCCGCGACCGCGAAGAAGCCGTAGCTGACGCCGACGTCAGAGGTCCGGGCAATGCGGTTGTCGAGCAGACCGTGGTGGATGGCGTAGGCGATGCCGGTGACCGTGATGAGCGTTGCGCCGACGTGGCCGGCGGCGAAGGTGAGCAACCAACGGCGGGTACCGAGCCAGCGCTCGGCCGGAACCATGATGAGCAGGAACTCCACGATGACCTGCCAGTGGAAGGTGGTGCCATCGATCCAGAACGCCCAGGCGACCAGCACCTGAAAGGCGTTCCGGGTCATGTTGTGCAGGTTGGTGGACTGGCTGATCAGCAGTCGGTGCACGAGCTTGGGGTCGGCACCGCGCAGCGTCCACCAGGTGACAGCGAGGGTGAACAGGTAGACCAGGGTGCCCGGGGCGCGAGCGAGGTAGCGCCGGACCTGGCGGTAGGTGGCGCGGGCCTGCTGGGGGATTGCTGCGGGCCCACTGCCGTCGCCAGGCCGGAGGTTGATGCGCACCACGAACACCTCCCTCGAGCGGCGGATCGTAGCGCTTGCGGTCGGAACGGCGGGGCGTTCCGGGAACGCCGAGAGCCGCCACCCTCAGGGGCGGCGGCTCTCGCAAGCGGCGCAGGAGCGGGTCAGGCGCGGTCAGTCGGCGATCAGCGCGGTCTCGTCCACCCAGTCCACGGCGGACGGGCGGAGCTTGTCCTCGTGCTGCTTGGCGTGGTGGGCGCAGAACAGCAGGTCCCCGGTCGTCAAGACGACGCGGACCCGCGCCTGTGCCCCGCAACGGTCGCAGCGGTCGGCGGCGGTCATGGTGGGGGCGGGCGTTGGAGTCACGGTGCTGGTCACGCCATCCACAACACCACACTTGTGCCGACCGTTCCCGTCGAACGGTTGGATAGGCGGCGTGTTGTCTGCCGAGTCGTTACCCGAACGTGTCCCAGCCGTCCCACCTGACCCATCCGGGCACGATTCGGACGGACCTCTCGCCGGACTGCTCGTCGCGGACTTCAGCCGGGTCCTCGCCGGCCCGTTCGCCACCATGATGCTGGCCGACCTGGGCGCCCGGGTCGTGAAGGTCGAGCGACCCGGCACCGGCGACGACTCCCGCGGCTACGGGCCGTTCCTGGACGAGCGGTCGCTGTACTTCGCCCGGGTCAACCGCGGCAAGCAGTCCGTGGCGCTGGACCTGAAGGACCCGGCTGACCTCGCGGTGGCCGGCCGGCTGGCCGCCTCCGCCGACGTGGTCGTGGAGAACTACCGGCCGGGCGTCATGGCGCGGCTCGGCCTCGGCTACGCCGACGTCGCGGCGCTCAACCCGCCGGTCGTCTACTGCTCGATCTCGGGCTTCGGGCACACCGGGCCGTGGTCGCAGCGCCCCGCCTACGACGCGGTTGTGCAGGGGATGAGCGGGATCATGGCCATCACCGGCCACGCCGGCGGGCCGCCGGTTAAGCCTGGCGTGCCAGTGAGCGATCTGTCGGCCGGCCTGTACGCGTTCGGCGGCATCACCAGCGCCCTGCTGGGGAGCGCCAGGACGGGCAGGGGCACCCACCTTGATGTGGCGATGTACGACGCGAC
>JANLPD010000456.1:0-4159 GCA_031367045.1 Frankiales bacterium
CTGCCACTCAGCTTGATCGTCTTGTCGGACGTCGAGGATGCGTTCCAGCTCGCGTTCGCACGGGTGAGGGTGAAGATTGCTCGGGGTAACTGTTGGTGCAGAGCATGGTCACCTTTTCTTCAGGGCGACGGGCGGAATACGCCAGCAAAAGCGGACATCGACTCCCTGGTGCTCTCGGTCCCTGCCACCAAGAGTAGTCAGCAGGGGGGCGGCTGTGTGATGGTGAGCCTGGGGGAGCGGAGGCCTGCTCTCTGCGGAGAGCGGGGGTCCCACGGTGACGACGATGGCCAGCTCTCGATCCCGGCGTACCGCATGGTGGACGGGCCTGCTCATGGTGCTTGCGCTGCTGCAGGTCTGGCCTGCGGCGGCTGCCCGTGCGTCCGTTTCCCCGACGCTCTGGACGGGGAGCGGGCCGGGCAGCCCGAGCGTCGTCTCGGACGGCACGACCGACAATCCGAAGTTCAGCTACTCGTTGAACCCAGCTGGTTTCAACACGCAGACCTGGACGTTCCAGACCACCGCCGTCGCAGCTGGCAGCGTGACCGTCCCCTACGCCTACAGCGGCTTTCACGCGTACTTCCAGGTCAGGGTCGAGCTGACCGCCTTCGTCGAACACCTGGGCACCAGGACGCCCGTCTCGCTGGTGACCGCCGGCCCCACCAACTGCTGCAGCCCGCCGTCCGCCGGCTTCTCCTACTCAGGCACGCACGACTTCACCGTCCTGGCAGGCGACACCTACGGGTTCACGTTCGGGGGGAGCAACTTCGACTCCAACAACGTGCTGTCCGGCACGCTGACCCTGCCCTTCCTCAACGCTCCCTACGTCGACGGCGCCACCATCGCGGAAAACACGTCGTGGCCGAACGCCGCCAGCCTGGGCGCAGCAGGTGTCGACGCGGTCCTCGGTGAAGCGGGGCAAGCGCGCTGGTACAAGGTCCCCGTCGTGCCCGACGGGCAGGTGCAGTTCGACCTCACGAACCTGGCGCAGAACTACGACCTGACCGTGTACAGCGACATCAAGCAGGCGTTCGGCACGCTGACCGACACGACCGACCTGGCGAAGCTCGGGGTTCAGTTCGCGGGTGATGCCTACAGCCCGAGCATCTACTCGCCGTCGATCTACAGCCCCAGCATCTACTCGCCGTCGATCTACAGCCCGAGCATCTACAGCCCGAGCATCTACAGCCCCTCGACGGCGTTCACGCAAGCGTTCTCCGGCGCCCAGACCCGCAGCCTGCTCGGCATCTCTGCGCACGACGGCGTGGCTTCAGAGAGCCTGCGGCTGGCGACTTGGAACAACACCGGGGACTTCTACGTGCGGGTCCAGGGCCGCAACGGCGCCTACGACGCGACGCACCCGTTCCACCTCAGCGTCACCAGCACCGGTACCGGGCCGTGCACCGGCTTCCCCTTGAGCACCTATGACGGGGACTCGACGCTGGTCGGGACGGCCGGGAGCGCCGGGGCAGTGATCCTCACCGACCGCAGCCGGACCGGCCTGGGCCCGGTCGCGGATGCCGACGGGCAGACGGCGCTCAGCTACACCACCGCGCTGGCGGGACTCGCCGCCCGCACCGACGGAGCAGTCGTCGACGTCGCCGACAGCCAGAAGGTCCAGCACCTCAACCAGCAAGCCGACGCCCACCCGAGCTGTGCGTACGCCAAGAACCTGGTGGCCCAGGCCATCCGCGAGATCGTCAACAGCTACCGCGGCGACGCCGGCCGGCTGAAGTACGTCGTCATCACCGGGCCCGACAGCGTCATCCCGTTCTTCCGCTACGCCGATGCAGCTGGCATCGGGCCCGAGAACGGTTACGTCCCACCGGTCCTGGACGGCACCGCCTCGCAGGCCAGCCTGCGGAGCAACAACGTCCTGGGACAGGACGCCTACGGATCCCAGACCGACCTGACACTGAAGGGCAGCGCGTTCCCCGTCCCCGACCTGGCTGTCGGCCGGCTGGTGGAGACGCCCGGCGAGGTGGTCGGCCAGATCGACACCTACCTGGGATTGACCGGGGGCACGTTGCCGACGCCGTCGTCGTCGCTGGTCACGGGCTACGACTTCCTGACCAGCTCTGCGGACGCCGTGCAGGCCGAGCTGTCAGCCGGCACGGGCACGCCGGGCGACACGCTCATCACCAACCAGGGGGTGCCGACGACCACCACCACCACCGGAGGGGCGCCGGACCGCACCCACTCCTGGACGGCGGCAGACCTCAAACACGCGCTGCTCGACAGCCGCCACGACCTGGTCTATCTGGCCGGACACTTCAGCGCGAACAGCGCCCTGGCCGCTGACTACCAGACGTCGATCCTCACCACCGACCTCGAAGCACATCCGCGCCTGCTGCAGAACTCGCTCGTGTTCAGCGCCGGCTGCCACTCCGGCTACAACCTCGTCGACAGCGACGGCGTGCCCGGCGTGACGCTCGGCCTGGACTGGGCGCAAGCGATGGCGCGGCAGCGCGCCACGCTGATCGCGGGCACCGGGTACCAGTACGCCGACACAGACTTCCTCGCCTACAGCGCCAAGCTGTACACGCAGGTCGCCCACCAGCTGAGGACCGGCGCGGCGGGCACGCCCGTCGCCGTGGGCCAAGCGCTCGTCAAGGCCAAGCGCGACTACCTGGCCAGCACGGCCACGCTCACCGGCATCGACCGGAAAGCGCTGCTGGAGGCGACCCTCTACGGGCTCCCGATGACCGGCATCGACCTCCCGCACAGGGCGCCCGGACCGCCGGCCCCCGCAACGCTGACAGTGGCACCGGTCGCGGCAGGGACCCCCGGTAACACCCTCGGACTGCAGACCACGTCGCTTTCCGTCGCCCCCGACCTGACCGCCCACAGCAAGCCGGTGCTCGACCTGGCCGGCACCGCCACCGGCGCGAACTACCACTGGTATAGCGGCCCGGACGGCGTGACCACGACCCCGGCGGTGCCGGCACTGCCGCTGCAGTTCTCCGACGTGACCAGCGACGGCGGCGTGCTGCGCGGCGTCGGCTTCCGGACCG
Source organism: Frankiales bacterium (assembly GCA_031367045.1). Lineage (GTDB taxonomy): Bacteria > Actinomycetota > Actinomycetes > Mycobacteriales > SCTD01 > JANLPD01. Next base: position 3,012 of record JANLPD010000456.1, read on the forward strand.
GTACCTACGCAGATGCCGCCGGGGTGACCCCGCTGACGGGGGCACCGACGACCGAGCAGAACGGCCTGCACACGTCCTTCGCCTCGCCGGCGTTCTTCCCGCAGCGACTGGCCACCCCCAACTTCTACGGAGCCGTCGGTGGCACGGGCGGCGACGGCCGCTCCCGGCTCGCGGTCACCGGCGTGCAGTACCGCTCGGAGCCGGGTACCGCGACCAACACCGAACGGGCGTACTCCCAGCTGGGTCTGCAGCTTTTCTACAGCGCGAACACAAGGACGTACGGCGCCAACACCCCGGCGCTTTCCGCAGCGCCGTCGCTGTCCGGAGTGACGGGGACGGTCGTCGGCGGTGCGCTTCAGGTGTCGGCGCACGTCACCGGCGACCCCTCGGCCGGCATCCAGCAGGTCTGGGTCACCTACACCGCAGAAGCGGGGCCGTTCCACGGCAGCTGGCAGTCCCTTGACCTCACCCAGGACCTCAGCGACTCCACCCTGTGGACGGCGGTGCTGCCGCTCCCGGCTGGCCAGGCAGGCTCGGACGTCCGGTTCCTTCTGCAGGCGGCGAACGGCGTGGGTCTGGTCGGCTCCGACAACAACCTCGGGGACGGCTACACCCCCGATGTCCCGGTCGGCAACACGTCCGTCGGCGCGGCTCCCACGACGCTCGCCTTCGACGGACCGACGGTCACCTCAGGGGCCTATGGAGACAACGTCGTCGTGGGCGCCACCTTGACGTCAGCGGGTGTGGGTGTGAATGCTGCCACGATCACCTTCGGCCTCGGAAGCGACGCCGTGGCCGCCCTGACGGACGTCAACGGCCATGCGAGCGCCTCTTTGCCGCTGCGGGATGCGGTGGGCAGCTACCCGCTTATTGCGTCCTTCGCAGGAAGTTCGACCTTGGCGCCGGCCGCAGCCACGGTCGCCGGGTTCACCATCGCCAAGGCGCCCACGCTGCTCACCGTGTCCACCTCGAGCCTCCCACTGCCCGTCGTAGGCGACACGCACACGACCGCGAGGCTGACCAGCTCCGGCGTACCGCTCGGCCAGCGAGCCGTGCAGCTGCACGTCACGAACGGCAGCGGTGCCGCCCTCGACGTCGCCAGGATCACCGACCTGGACGGGCGCGTCTCGCTGGGCCCGCTCACGCTG
>JANLPD010000474.1:0-3616 GCA_031367045.1 Frankiales bacterium
GGCACGGCGGCCCCGATCGGCTGGTCCCCGATCGGCTCCTCCCGGATAACCGCGACGTGCATGGAGCGCTGCGATGGCGCGGGAAGGGCCTGCTCTGGCGCTGTGACCTCCGAGACAGCAGGGTCGAGGGCATGCGGCGGCGTTGGCGCGCCCTCGAGCTGACCGAGGAGGGCCTGCCGACGGGCCAGCGGGTCCGCGCCGGCCACCTCGGTGGCGCTCACGAGGCCGCGCTCGACCAGGGCGGCGAGCGCCGCGACGACGGCGTACTCACCTCGACCGGAGAGCTCGACGATGTCGCCGACGCTGCGCCGGCCATCGATAAGGGACAGCAGCGCCCACTCGTCACGGGTCAGCGTGGGCTCGGCCTCGGGTGCGGGGGCCATGCTGACGACAGCGCGGGTGCTCGGCACCGTCGCCGTCAGCGTGGGCCAGTGGTCAAGCCGGCGGCGGCCCTCGGCCACGATGTCGTCAACGGCAAGCGTTACGCCAAGGTCGTCGGGGTCGGCCTCGTCGACCACGAAGGAGAACGCGCCGTCGGGCCAGCGCAGCAGCTCGAAGACGGCGTCGTTGGCGTGCTCCACTGCCGCGCCGCGTAGCTCGTTGTCATCGACGGCGCCCAGGTCGGACAGCACCTTGGCCAGCCCGACCCCCTCGCCGGAGGCAACGACCGAGACGGCTTCCTCCAGCGCGTCGTCGTCCACCAGGCCAGCGCCGACGAGCCGGCGCGCAAGCGCCTGCCGGCCGACGTCGGAACGCGCACTGGTGACCGCGCCGTCACGCAGGTGCACGACACCGTGCGCCTCTGCAGCTTCGCCCTGGCGACGCAGGTGCAGCGCCCCGGTCTTCTTCGTGTAGCTCAGCAGCTGGAAGATGTCCGGGAGGCTGAACGCGTCGAGCGTTCCCTCGAGTCTCACGATGGTCCCGTCAGGTCAGTTGGGGTGGACATCTGGCCGGAAACTAGGACCAGGCCGGGCTCTGGCCCGGCAGCACCGAGCCGCTCGGCGCGTAGGAGGACCAGTTGGGGGCGACCGTGGCCTCGGCGATCGCAACCGGCGGCATTGCAGCTGGCGTGAGCGCAGCCAACTTCAGCGGCTCCGCCACATCCGGGACGGCGGAGAGCGCGGGCTCGGGGAGCTGCTGCTCGGGCAGGTGGGTGAGCATGGACAGCGCCGGCTCGTCCTCCGCACGAAGGATCGCGGCGACGGCGGCAGCGGCGCGGCGTACCTCGTAGAGCATCATGCCGGCCTTGGCCCCTTGGGCGGCAACGGCCACAAGGACGGCCTCGTTGTCGCACGAGATGAGAAAGACGGTGCCGGTCTCGCCCTCGATGTAGACCTGAGACAGCTCGCCCCGGCCGAGACCCTGCGCGGCGCGCTCGCCGAGAGAGAGCAAGGCGGCGCTCATGGCGGCGACGCGGTCCTCGTCCATCGACGGCGGGAGAGCGGCGGCCATCGGGAGCCCGTCGAAGGAGACCACCGCGGCGGCCTCGATCTCCGGGGTCTGCGACAGCAGGCCGTGGATCGCCTGGTCGAGACGGTCCGATCGGCTGCCGGCGTGCAGGTCAGACATCTGTGGGCTCCTCCCAGGCCGGTCGTGCGCACGACCGTCGATGTCCTTCCCTTCGGCGGTCTGCGGTCAGGCCTTGAGTGCGGCCCGCATGGCCTCGACCGGCGCCGGCCGCCCGGTCATGAGCTCGACCTGGGCGGCTGCCTGGTGCAGGAGAAGGGCCGCCCCCGGTACGACGGTGGCGTGTGCGCGCGCGAAGGCAGCCGCCAGCGGCGTGGGCCACGGGTCGTAGACGACGTCCAGGAGCAAGGGTGGCTGCTCGGGCAGTTCGACGACCCGGGCCAGCGCGTCGAGGGCGCCGGCGGGGGTCGTACTGACGACCACGTCGAGCGGCTCCGACAGCAGGCGCGGCGTGAGCGGGGCGACCAGCAGGGTCACGCCCAGCCGCTCGGCTGCCTCCCGTAGGGGCCCCGCACGCCCGGGAGCGCGCACGAAGGCGTGGACCGAGCTGCAGCCGAGCGAGGCCAGCGCGGCAACGGCCGACGCAGCCGTGGCTCCCCCGCCCAGCACGGCGCCCCTGGTGGCGGTGGTGAGGCCGGCCTCCCGCAGCGCTTCGACGATCCCGGCGACATCGGTGTTGTGCCCGTGCCGCTCACCGTCGTGGAGCACCACGGTGTTGGCGGCCCCTGTGGCGACCGCCAGGTGCGAGCACGTCGTGAGCAGCGGCAGGACTGCCTGCTTGAGCGGCATGGTCAGCGACAGGCCGGCCCACTCCGGTCCGAGCCCGTCCAGGAAGGCGCGCAGGTCGGCGGGGACGACGTCGACCGCGTCGTACTCCCACGGCAGGCCGAGCGCAGCGTAGGCGGCGCGGTGCAGCGCCGGTGACAGCGAGTGGCCGATGGGCGAGCCGAGGACGGCGGCGCGCACGGGCTAGTAGACGCCGTCGCGCTGGGACTTGGCCTTGGCTGCCAGGAAAGCGTCGTAGGACTTGGTGAACAGCGACCGGCCGTCCTTGCTGATGGTCACGAAGTAGACGTAGTCGCCCGCGGCGGGGTTCAGCGCGGCCTCGAGTGCGAGCCTGCCCGGCGAGTCGATGGGGGTGGGCGGCAACCCTTTGTGCAGGTAGGTGTTGTAGGGCGACTCGACCGCGAGGTCCGCGTTGGTCAGCCGCGCCGTGCGCTCGGCCCGGACGTAGTTCAGGGTCGAGTCGAACTGCAGCCGCATGTCGAGCCTCAGGCGGTTGTAGACCACGCGCGCCACCTTCGCCCGGTCGCCGGCAAAGGCGGTCTCCTTCTCGATCAGGCTGGCCACGATGAGCACCTCATACGGCGTGCGGCCCAGCCTGGCGGCGCCGGCCACCAGGTCGACTTCCGCGGCGGCGTCGCCGTAGCGCTGGACCATCCTGGACAGGACCTGGACCGCGGAGGTGCCCGGCTCGACGTCGTAGGTGGCCGGGAACAAAAACCCCTCGAGCTGGCCCTTGGCGTAGCCAGGCAGGCCGAGCCCGGCCGGGTTGGCGGCGGCCGACTTGAGGTCGGCGATCGACACCTGGGTGCCCTTGGCGATCAGGTCCAGGGCGTTGGCCAGCGGCATCCCCTCTGGCAGCACCACGCGGCCGCGCAGGCGGGCGGTCGGGTCGAGCAGCAGAAGCAGGGCGGCCTGGGCGCTCATCCGGGCGCGCAGCGAGTAATAGCCGGGCTGAAGCCCGAGGGAGCGCGGCTCGGCCGCGGCCGCCCTGCGAAAGGCCTTTGCGCTCTTGACGACGTCCTTGCCGGCCAGGGTCGCGCCGATGGCACCGGCGGACTGCCCGACCAGGATCTGGACGACGACCGCCCCAGCTCCGGCGCCCTTGTAGTCAGGGACACCGGTGAACGAGCCCACCAGTGCCTTGCCACCGAGGGCTATCCCACCGATGACGGCCAGCAGCACGACGAACACGACCGCGAGGCCAACCGGCTTCGGCAGGCGCCGGGATGGGTGCGCGGGGCGCCTCGCCGGCTGTAAGTCCAGGATATCACTCACGGGGGACGAGCCTACTTCCGCTCGAGGCGCGCCTGGAGCAGCGCCACGGCCGCCGCCTGGTCGACGACGGCACGCGACTCTCTCGCCG
>JANLPD010000484.1:0-2838 GCA_031367045.1 Frankiales bacterium
CCGCTCGTCAGACCCGGCTGCTCCCGCGCGTCGACGAGCGCCGCCACCACCTGCGCGTTGTCGGTGAGCGCACAGAGCAGGAAGACGTCGCACAGTCCCCAGCTCGTCATCCAGCCGACGTGGCCGTCGAAGCGCCAGCCGCCGCCGGTGCGGGTCGCCGTCACAGCCGGCGGCCCCGCTCGGCGCAGGTGCGCGACGGCGACGCCGGCCAGCAGACCGCCGTTCGCGAGCTCGCGCCCGCGAGGGTGCTCTTCGCGCACAAGCGTGCTTAGCGGCAGCGCGTGCTGGGTCCAGACGAACCAGGTTGCGCCGCATGCCCCGGCGAGGACCTCGGCTACCTCGCGGCCGACGGAGGCCGGCTCACCGCCGCCGCCGAGGGCCGTCGGAGCCGTCACGCCGAGCAGCCCGGCCCCGGCGATCGCGGCCAGGTGGCTGCGCGGCACGACGCCCTGGTCGACCCGCTCGGCCTGCGGCCGGAGCAGCTCGTCGGCGAGGCTGCTCGCCGCATCCACCGGCAGGGTCTTGGTTACGGTCGTCACGAACGCGAGCGTACGGCGGGACCGGGCGGCGGGCCGGTCGCCGAGTGCCGCCCAGAGCTGGAACATGGGCACGGAGCTGGAGTTCGCCCTCCGCGAAAGGTTGCGGTAACCCTTGCCATGCGGGGTAATCGAACATATGATCGATACATGAACTACCTCCTCACCGCCGACGCGCAGAACGCGGCGCTCGATTTTCTGGTGGAGCAGGCCCGCGCCGACGCCGTCTCGTTCGCCCGTCAGGCGGCAGCGATCGTCGAGCTGAATGCGCTCGCGCAGCGCGAGGAGGCCGAGCTGTCCCAACTGAGGCAGTTCCCCGTTGTAGAGCAGGCCGGCTCTCTGCGGCTCAGTCAGCAGGCCATGGCCTCTCGTGCGTCCGAGGCGGAGCATTTGGTCCACCACCTGCCGCTCACCTACGCCGCCTGCAGCAAGGGCGAGCTCTTCCTGCACCAGGCCAAGGTCTTGCTCGACGTCACCAAGAACGTTTCCGCGCAGGTTGCCCGGCGCGTCGAGGCTGCCCTGCTGCCGGCTGCCGCCGGTCTGTGCACCTCCGATCTGCGCACCAGGGCCAAGGTCGCGCTCATGCGGGCCGAGAGCGAGCTCGATGTCGAGAACGGCACCGAGCTCATCGCCGACCGGCTCGCCGAAGCCCGCGCCGACCGCCGGGTCAGCGTGCGACCGGACGTCGACGGGATGGCCAGCCTCTGGGCGTTGGTTCCGGCCGAGAAGGCCGTCCGGTTCAGTCGCGACCTCGACGAGCTGTGCCGGCAAGCGTCGCAAGCGGACAAGGCGAGTGGGATCGAGCGGACCGCCGATCAGCGCCGCGCAGATGTGCTGGTCGCCCTGCCCGGGATGATCCTTTACGAGGGCAGGGGCGTCACCCTCGACGGCCCGCTCGGGCTCCTCATGAACATCACCATCCCGGTGACGACCGTCCTGGACCGCGGCGTCGAACCGGCCCTGCTGAACGGCTACGGTCCCATCTCCGCCGAGCACGCCCGGTTGCTGCGTCCCGCCGCCGGGTTGCGCGGGGTCTACGTCGACAGCGTGACCGGTCAACCCGTCGCCCTCGACGGCCGGCTGACACCTGCCTGTCCGGACCCGGCGGACCTGCGGGCCGCCGTCGACGAGCTGCTGAAGCCGTTCGTCGCGGTCGACTCGGCCGAGCCGCAGCACGACCCGTCGGCCCGCCTGACCCGCCTGGTCCACATCCGCGATGTCCGCTGCAGCGGTCCCGGCTGCTCGGTGCCTGCAGCCCGCTGCGACCGCGACCACGTGACGCCGTTCTCCCGCGGCGGCGAGACCGCCGCCTGGAACCTCACTGCGCTGTCCGCGCGCTGCCACCAGGCCAAGCACGCCGGCTGGACAATGGTCCGCCACCCGGACGGAAGCACCACCTGGCACAGCCCGCTGGGGCGCACCTACGACCGCCCCTCATCCCACGAGCCCCCGCCGCGCACGACGTGGCAGGACTGGGACCAGTGGGTGGCGAGCGGCCTGCGCCTCGTCCCCCCGAAGCCCGAGCCGCACCAGCGCGACGTGGACTGGGCTTGGTGCTCGCTAGCCGAAGGCACCGAAGCAGCCGGTGGCGCCATTCCTGCGGCGCCGCCGCCCAACCCCGACGAGCCAGCGCCTTTCTAGCCAGCGCCTTTCTAGCCAGCGCCCATCCCGTCCGGTCACGGATGCGTGGGATCGGCCTCTCGGCGCAGCACGACGTCGAGGTCGTGCAGGACCGGGAGCCACACGTCCTCGAGCTCCTCCTCGCTGCTCGAGGCCGTTCCGGTCTCGTCGACCTTGAGGCGCACAACGGTGCCACGCTCGGACCGGCGCAGCTGCCAATCGAGGTAGGTGCAGCACCCGTTGCCCTCCTCGACAGTGAGGACGAGGCGACGGCCCGGGTCGACCCGCAGCACCGTCCCCTCCAGCGTCGGGCCGCAGAGCGGGTGAAAGGCCACCGGACCGCCTGCCTGCCAGCCGCTGCTGACGCTCAGGCCGTGCAGATAGGCCCGGCTCTGCAGCGGGCAGGTCAGCGCCGCCCAGACCCGCTCGGGGGCGGCCGTAGTCAGCAACCGGAACACTTGGCTCGCCACCGGGTCCTGCACGACCACCTCCCCGCCTCTGTCCTGCCAGCGTGGAGCATCCCGGCCGGCAAGGACATGGCCCGTTCGGGCCGCACCCGCACCTCAGCTGGGCCTAGCCAGCACCTTGGCGTAGATGAGGTCAGCGAACGCCCCGATGGTCTTGAGGCCGGTCAGCTCGTCCTCCGGCAGCTCGATCCCGAACTCGTCCTCGAGGTCCATCG
>JANLPD010000491.1:0-12299 GCA_031367045.1 Frankiales bacterium
GACGGTGACCTCCTGGCCGACCTCGACGACCTCGGACGGGTGGTCGATGTGCTTCCAGGACAGCTCGGAGACGTGCACCAGACCGTCGACGCCGCCGAGGTCCACGAAGGCCCCGAAGTTGACGATCGAGGAGACGACACCGGACCGGACCTGGCTCTTCTGCAGGGTGTTGAGGAAGGTGCTCCGCACCTCGCTCTGGGTCTGCTCGAGCCACTGCCGGCGCGACAACACCACGTTGTTGCGGTTCTTGTCCAACTCGATGATCTTTGCCTCGAGCTCCTTGCCGACGTAGGGCTGCAGGTCGCGCACCCGGCGCATCTCGACCAGCGACGCCGGCAGGAAGCCGCGCAGCCCGATGTCGATGATCAGGCCGCCCTTGACGACCTCGATGACCGTGCCCTCGATGACCTCGTTGGCATCCTTCTTCGCCTCGACCTGTCCCCAGGCGCGCTCGTACTGCGCACGCTTCTTGGACAAGATCAGGCGACCCTCCTTGTCCTCCTTCTGGAGGACGAGGGCCTCGACGATGTCGCCGACGGCGACGACCTCGTTGGGGTCGACATCGTGCTTGATGCTCAGCTCGCGCGAGGGGATGACGCCCTCGGTCTTGTAGCCGATGTCGAGCAGGACCTCGTCACGGTCGACCTTGACGATGGTGCCTTCGACGATGTCTCCGTCATTGAAGTACTTGATCGTCTCGTCGATGGCGGCGAGAAAATCCTCCATGCTCCCGATGTCGTTGATGGCGACCTGTGGCGCCGAGTAGGGGGCTGTGGGGGTGTCCAGGGTGCTGGTCAAGGAAAAGGCTCCGGCTGCGGTGGGGTCGTGACCCGCCCCTGTTGGGCGGATCGTGGGTCGTTCTGGAAGGACAGCGTGTCGACGGACGCGACGAGCGAGGGCATACCTGGGCTCACGCGGGCCCGCCACGCCTCGTACAAGACTACGCGCATGAGCCCTCGCGAGTCGACCACGGCACCGAGCGGCCTCGCGCACCGGCCAGCCGGTCCCCTCGAGAGCGCCCGGGCCAACCGCAGCTGGTGGGACGGTGCGGCCGAGGAGTACTACGCCGAGCACGGCGCCGTGCTCGGTGACGCCGACTTCCTGTGGTGCCCGGAGGGGCTGCGGGAGGCCGACGAGCACCTGCTCGGCCCCGTGTCTGGTCTGGACGTGCTGGAGGTCGGCTGCGGCGCCGCCCAGGCCGGCCGCTGGCTCGTCGCGCAGGGCGCCCGGGTGACGGCCTTCGATGTCTCCTTCGGTCAGCTCCGCAAAGCTCGCGAGCTCGACGCCGCGACCGGCACCCGGGTGGAGCGGCTCGTGCAGGCGGACGCGCAGTCCCTCCCCTTCGCAAGCACGTCGTACGACGTGGTCTGCTCGGCCTTCGGCGCGCTGCCCTTCGTGGCCGACGCCCCCGCCACCCTGCGCGAGGTGGCCCGGGTCCTGCGCCCTGGCGGGCGGTTCGTGTTCTCGGTGACCCATCCGCTCCGCTGGGCGTTCCTGGACGACCCCGGGCCGGATGGGCTCGTGGTGCGCCAGAGCTACTTCGACCGGACCCCCTACGTCGAGGTCGACGAGGCAGGTGCGGCGTCCTACGTCGAGCACCACCGCACGCTCGGCGACTGGGTGCGCGCCCTCGCCGCTGCCGGGCTCCTGCTCGACGACCTGCTTGAGCCTGAGTGGCCGGCGGGGCACGACGGTGTGTGGGGGCAGTGGTCGCCGCTGCGCGGTCGGCTCATGCCGGGGACCGCCATCTTCCGCTGCCGGCTCGGTGGCCGCTCCGCAAGTGGTTGGGGGACACAGGGGTCGGGTGCCGATGCACGCGAGTGAGATCTTTTGCGGGCGCGCTTGCCGACCCTGAGCGCGTCTTGGGTGCAGGTGCGTCGCGCGAGGCACCGCTTGCGTGCATCTGGCGGGCGCCCCCCGGAGTCACCCGCTTGGGTCCAGCCCGCTTCGCCTGAGCCCGCTCAGCCACCGCCGCACCTCCCGCGGCGACCGAAGGCGCTCGACGGCGAGGTGCGCCCACCTCCCGTCGGCCACCCGGCTGCTCAGCAGCTCTCGACGCGGCGCATGTTGGGTCCAGGCCCACTGGACGGGGTGCTCCGGGTCGCGCCAGGCGCCGAGCGTCTCGCGGTTCCCGTTCCAGAGCTCAGCATGCAGCAGGCCCCGGTACAGCGACCGGCGCAGCACGCGCTGCATCACCTGCGGCCGGGACAGGTCCAGCCAGACGAGCGTGTCCGCGCGGCTCCAGAGCAGGTCGCGCACCGCCGGGTAGCCGTCGCTGTCCACCACCCAGCGGTCCCCGCGGCTGACCGCGTCGACGTCGGCCAGGAAAGTCGGCCGCTCCGTCCAGCCCGGCCCGTGAAAGAGCGCGTCGAGCTCGACATGCGGCAGGTCCAGCAGCGCGGCCAGCCGGCGTGCGAGCGTCGTCTTGCCCGACCCGCTGATCCCAGCCAGCATCACCCGGTGCACAAGGCGCACGCTAATGGCCGGCGTCGTCCCAGGTCCGGCCTACACCGACGCTGACGTCCAGCGGGACAGTCAGCGGGTAGGCGCCGCCCATCTCGCGGCGCACCAACGCTTCGAGCTGCTCGCGCTCGCCTGGGGCGACCTCGAGGACCAGCTCGTCGTGGACCTGTAGCAGCAGCCGCGAGCGCAGCCCCTCCTCGCGAAGCGCCCGCGCGACGCCGAGCATGGCCAACTTGATGATGTCGGCGGCCGAGCCCTGGATCGGGGCGTTCAGCGCCATCCGCTCGGCCATCGCCCGGCGCTGGCTGTTGTCGGCCGTGAGGTCGGGAAGGTAGCGGCGGCGGTCCAGGATCGTCGAGGTGTAGCCGTCCTTGCGGGCCTGATCGACAACGTCGCGCAGGTAGTCCCGGATCCCGCCGAACCGCACGAAGTAGGCCGTCATCTGCTCCTTGGCCTCGTCCGGCGTGATCTGCAGCTGCTGGGCGAGGCCGTAGGCCGACAGCCCGTAGGCCAGGCCGTAGGACATGGCTTTGACCCGGCGGCGCAGCTCCGCATCGACCTGCTCGATCGGCACACCGAAGGCCCTCGACGCGACGAACGTGTGGAGGTCCTCCCCCGTCGAGAAGGCCTCCTTGAGCCCAGCATCGTCGGACAGGTGGGCCATGATCCGCATCTCGATCTGGCTGTAGTCGGCGGTCATGAGGCTCTCGAACCCCTTGCCCGGCACGAAGCCACGGCGGATCTCGCGGCCCTGCGGCGTGCGGATCGGCACGTTCTGCAGGTTGGGGTTGTCCGACGACAGGCGACCCGTGGCCGCGACCATCTGCTTGTAGGTCGTGTGGATGCGACCGTCGTCGGCCACCGTGGGCAGGAGCTGCTTCTCGACCACCATCAGAAGCCGGGTCATCTCGCGGTGCAACAGCAGCGCCTCGATCACCGGGTGGGTGCCGAGCAGGTTCTGCAGTGCATCTGCGTCGGTGGTGTAGCCAGTCTTGATCTTCTTGGTCTTGGGCAGTCCGAGCTCGTCGAACAGCAGCGTTTGCAGCTGCTTGGGCGAGCCGAGGTGGAACTCGTGCCCGACCGTCGCGTAGGCCACCTGGGCAGCGTCCTTCACCTGGTCGCGCAACCGGGTCTCCAGCTCGACGAGCTGGTCGACGTCGGCCGCGATGCCGGTGCGCTCGCAGTCCGCCAGGACGGCGACGAGCGGCAGCTCAAGATCGCGCAGCAGGGCGGTGCCGCCGCGCCGGACGAGGTCCTCGTCGAGGGCAACCGCGAGGTCGGCAACTGCACGCGCGCGCAGCACCGCGTCCCGCTCGGCGCCGTCGTCCTCGGCGCCGTCGAAACAAAGCTGGCCGGCGCCGGTCTCCTCGGTCCTGAGCTCGCGACGCAGGTAGCGCAGCGAGAGGTCGCCGAGGTCGAAGCTCAGCTGGCCTGGAAGGGCGAGATAGGCCGCCAGGGCCGTGTCGGAGGTGACGCCAGCCACCGTCATGCCGCGCGCCCCGAGGGCGAGCATCGGTCCCTTCAGGTCATGGAAGGCCTTGCTCACCGCGGCATCGGCGAGCCAGTCCCGCAGAGCGGTCTCGTCCTCGGGCAGGAGGGTGACGAGATCGACGTACGCGGCGTCGCCTGCGCGCGACTCGCCCTCGGGAGGCGACTGGGCAGCGATCCCTAGACCGTGCGCGTCGCCGGTGCCTCTGCCCCAGTGTCCGCGGACGTGCAGGCCGACGCGGACTCCGGTGGGCAGGCCGGCGAGAAAGCTGCCCAGACCGCCCGGCTCGACCGCTGTGACCTCGAGGTCGAAGCCGTGCTCGGCCTCCGGACCGACCGCCTGCAGGGTGGCGTAGAGCCGCTCGCGCAGGACCCGAAACTGCAAGGCGTCGAAGACCTTGTGGACCTCGTCGCGGTCCCACTGGCCCAGGTGCAGGTCGTGCGGACGCAGCTCGAGCTCGACATCGCGGCGCAGCTCGGTGAGGGAGCGGTTGCGGACAACCTGGGCCACGTGCGCGCGTAGCGCGTCGCCCATCTTGCCCTTGACCTCGTCCACGTGGGCGATCAGCCCGTCGAGGTCGGCGTACTGCTGGATGAGCTTGGTCGCGGTCTTCTCCCCGAGCCCCGGGATGTTGGGCAGGTTGTCGCTTGGGTCGCCTCGGAGCGCAGCGAAGTCGGGGTACTGCTGCGGCGTCAGTCCGTACTTCTCCTGGACCGCCGCCGGGGTCATCCGGCGCATGTCGCTGACCCCCCGGCTGTTGTAGAGCACGGTGACCCGGTCGCTGACGAGCTGGAAGCTGTCGCGGTCGCCGGTCACGATGAGGACGTCGAACTCGTCCTGCTCGGCCTGGGTCGCCAGCGTCGCGATGACGTCGTCAGCCTCGAAGCCGGGAGCACTGACCTGCGGGACACGCAGCGCCGCAAGGACCTCCTTGACCAGGGAGACCTGGCCGCGGAAGTCGGCCGGGGTCTCGGCCCGATTGGCCTTGTAGTCGGCGAAGGCCTCATGCCGAAACGTCGGCTGCGGGAGGTCGAAGGCGACGGCGACGTGGGTCGGCTTCTCGTCCCGCAGGACGTTGATGAGCATCGCGGTGAAGCCGTAGACGGCGTTCGTGGGCTGCCCCGTCGTGGTGCTGAAGCTCTCCACCGGCAGGGCGAAGAACGCCCGGTAGGCGAGCGAGTGCCCGTCCAGCAGGAGCAGCCGCGGTCGCTGCCCGGTCTGGTCGGTCTGCGTGGCTGCCACGGACAGGAGTCTAGGAGCGCCAGCACAATGCCGGGTACCGTCGCCCGGCAGGCAACCCAAAGTCAACCGGCAGTGCGGTCGCGGTCGCCTACCCGGCAGCCGGGACGTCCGGCTTCTGCGTTCCCAGCGCGAGCGACGACGGCGGGCGCTGACGCGGCAGCCCGCGCGGACGACGGCGTACGACGTGGTCCACGGCGCTGAGCTGCGACCCGGCGAGCCGCCTGCGCACGACGCTCACGGACGCGACGCGCCGGACCGCCAGCGGCGCGAAGCCCAGCCGGGCGAAAAAGCGGTTGGCGTCGCGCGAGCCGGGGTGGACCGACACGAGCAGCTGGTCGAGCCCCTGCTCCTCGGCGAAGGCGGCCGCCGCGGCCACCAGGGCCTTGCCAGCCCCACGGCGCTTGTGCCGGTCCGCTACGACCGAGTGGCTGACGTGCACGGCCGGCAGGTCGAGCAGCGCGTTGGCCGAGGCAACTGTGAACATCGCCATGCCCAGGGCTTCGTCCCGGTCGCCGACGGCGATCACCAGGTGGCGGCAGGGGTCCGCGAGCGCCTCCAGGTAGCGCGCCTCCAGCAGAATGCGGGCACTGTCCGTGAGTGGCTTGACCCCCCGGCTGCGGGGGGCTGCGTCGGGCAGCGGGAGGACCTGGTCGCGCAGCTCCTCGCCGAGGGCGAGCATCGTCGGCAGATCGTCGGCGGTGGCGGGTCGTACGCGCACCGACGTCCACGCCATCGACGACTCCCGGGGCTCGGTGCACACTTGACAGTTACAGGGTGGGCACACCGGGCCGGCCACCGCATGAAAAGGCGCAGGCCCCCCGGAGCGACCGAAGACTAGCGCGGTCCCGGACCCCGGACGAGCAGTGGCTGCACAGCGACCGGGTGAACCCGGACGCGACGCTGCGCAAGCGCCGAGACTGCGCCTGCAGAGCCGAATAGTTGGCGCCTCGTTGACGCAATCTCTACCAAAGGTCTAGGTTTCCGCTCGGTGAGGCCCGGGAGTCGCCGAGTAGAGAACGTGCAGGGTCGGGGAAGACCTGCATGGAGCCAAAGGTGACCCCCGGCCCTCGCCGCAAACCAGTCAGCCCGCGCCGACGTCCTCACCGAGATAGGCCTTGCGCACCCGGTCATCGCTGAGCAGCACCGAGGCCTGGTCCGCCATGACGATGGAGCCGGTCTCAAGGACGTAGCCCCGGCTGGCCAGCCGGAGGGCCGGGGCGGCGTTCTGCTCGACCAGCAGGACGGTCGTGCCGAGCCGGTTGACCTCCTGGATGATCTGGAAGATCTTTGCGACGATCAGCGGGGCCAGTCCCATGGACGGCTCGTCGAGCAGCAGCAACGTGGGCCGGCTCATCATCGCCCGGCCGATCGCCAGCATCTGCTGCTCGCCGCCGGACAGCGTCCCGCCGTTCTGGTTGCGCCGCTCTGCCAGCACCGGGAAAAGCTCGAAGACGCGGGCCATGATGTCCTTTGAGCCGCCCTTGTGCTGGTAGGCGCCCATCTCAAGGTTTTCGCGCACGCTCATCTGCGGGAAGACCCGGCGACCTTCAGGGACGTGGCCGATACCGATCCCGACGATCCGGTGGGCCGGTAGCCCGTTCAAGACTCGGCCCTGGAAGCGCACCTCGCCCGACACGGGCCGGAGCAGGCCAGAGATCGTCCGCAGAGTGGTGGTCTTGCCGGCGCCGTTGGCGCCGAGCAGGGTCACGACCTCGCCCTCCTCGACGGTCATGCTGATGCCTTTGAGGGCCTCGACGGCGCCGTACTTGACGTGTACGTCCTGGAGCTCGAGCAGCACGGTCACGCCTGATCCTCCTGCTTGCCCAGGTAGGCCTCCACGACGCGGGCGTCGCGCTGGACCTCCTCGGGCCGGCCCTCCGCGATGACCTGGCCGAAGTTCAGCACGACGACGTGCGCCGCCACCGCCATGACCAGGCGCATGTCGTGCTCGATCAGCAGGACGCTGATCCCTCGTTCGGCGATCTTGTTGATGAGCAGCTCGAGCTGGCGCTTCTCCGCCGGATTGGTCCCGGCGGCGGGCTCGTCGAGCAGCAGCAGCTCCGGCCGGGTGCCCATCGCCCTGGCGATCTCCAGGCGCCGCTGGTCACCGTAGGGCAGTGCGCTCGACACCTCGTTGGCCCGTTTGGACAGCCCCACGAACTCAAGCAGGCGGAACGCCTCGGCGTCGCTCTCGCGCTCCTCGCGGCGTGCGCGCGGCAGCCTGAGCATCGCGCTCACCGGGCCGGTCCGTTGGTGCGACTCGACCCCGATCTTGACGTTCTCCACGGCGGTGAGGGCGTTGAACAGCCGGATGTTCTGGAAGGTGCGGGCCACCCCCATCCGGTTGACGCTGTACGGCTTGCGACCGACGACCTGGAGCTCGCGGCCGTCCGCAGGGCGGAAGACGACCTTGCCCTCCTGCGGCGTGTAGACGCCGCTGAGGCAGTTGAACAGCGAGGTCTTACCCGCGCCGTTGGGCCCGATGACAGACAGGATCTGGCCACGCTTCTGGGTCAGCGAGACATCGCTCAGCGACGTCAGCCCGCCAAAGCGCAGGGTGATGTGGGAGACCCGCAGGACGTCATCGCCGCCGGTGGCGGCGGTGGGCGCTTCGGCCGCGGAGGCGGTCACTGCTTCGTCCCCGGGGTGACGCCCATACCGTCGGCTCCCCCGACGCCGGACTCCGCGAGCTGGAACTCACGGGCCCGGCGGCGTGAGGGCACGACCCCCTGCGGCCGGAAGATCATCATTACCACGAGCAGGGCTCCGAAGTAGATGAAGCGATCCTCGGCTGGCACCAGGTCACGCAGATAGTTGGGCAGCCACTGCAGCACAGCAGCACCGATGATGACCCCGGCAATCGACCCCATGCCGCCGAAGATGACCATCGTCAACACCAGGATCGAGCCGATGAACAGGAAGTTGTCTGGGGCGATGAAGCCCACATCGGTGGCGTAGAAGACGCCGGCGAAACCCGAGGTCGAGGCGCCGATCGAAAAGGCCAGCAGCTTGAACTTCACCGTCGGCACCCCCGTGGCGGCGGCCGCCACCTCGTCCTCGCGGATGGCGGTCCAGGCCCGCCCGATCCGGCTCTCCTCGAGGTTTTTGAAGGCCAGCACCACGAGCACGATCACTACGAGCAGCAGGTAGTAGTAGGGCAGTTGCTTCAGACCCCACTCGTAGTTGAAGCCGAAAAGGTGGATCGACGGGTGCGGGATACCGACCGAGCCCCGCGGCCCGTTGGTGACGTTGGTGCCGGCGAAGTTGTCGCCGTTGACAGCAAGGATGCGGATGATCTCGCCAAAGCCCAGCGTCACGATGGCGAGGTAGTCGCCGCGCAGCCGCAGCGTCGGACCGCCGAGCAGGACACCCGCCAGCGCAGCCGCGAGGACGGCGAACGGGAGCACGAGGAACGGGTTGAGCACAAAGGGCGGGTGCACCGGCAGCTTGTCGGTGAGGTAGGCCGTCGTGTACGCGCCGATCGCGAAGAACGCGATGTAGCCCAGGTCAAGTAGACCAGCCAGGCCAACCACGACGTTGAGCCCAAGCGCCAGCAGGGTGTAGATCGCAATCGAGCGGACCAGCACGCCCTGCCAGAACGGCGCAAGGGTCAACGGGTAGAGGATCACGAACAGGGCCGCAGCGGCGAGCACGCTCCAGCGCACCTTCTGTGACCGGTTGAGCAGCGCCTGCGTACGGGCGATCGGTGACACCTTCGGGATCCTGGCCTTCAGCAGCCCGCGGTCAGAGACGACGAGCAGGGCCCCCAGCGCGAGGCCGACCAGGAGGTAGGGCACGACCCGGCCGGCCAGCAGCGCGCCGCGCAGGCCACGCGAGGGGTGGTCGCCCGTTCCGCTGGGCCCGGTGATCACCGCAGCCAAGAGGCCGAGCAGCACGCCGGTGCCGAGCCGGCTGAGCTCCTTACGGCGCAGGCCGAGAAACCCCGACCGCGCGCCAGCGGGCGCGACTGCTGTCATGCCGACCTCCCCAACCGCTCACCCAGGATGCCCGACGGGCGCACGAGGAGCACCAGGACCAAGATGCTGAACGCGATGACGTCGCGGTAGGCCGACTCTGTGCAGGCAACCCCGTAGTTCTCGACGAGTCCGAGGATCAGCCCGCCGAGCACGGCGCCGCGCACATTGCCGATGCCGCCGAGCACCGCAGCGGTGAAGGCCTTGACGCCGGGGATGAATCCCATCGTGTGCTGGACGTTGGTGATACTTCCGAACAGAAAGCCCGCAGCCCCGCCCAGGAAACCGCCGATCAGGAACGTCGTCACGATGACGCGGTCGATGTCGACCCCCATCAGGCTGGCTGTCTCGGCGTCCTGCGCGACGGCGCGGATGCCCTGGCCGAGCTTGGTGGCGTTGACGATCCGGTCCAGCAGCACGAGCATGACCACCGCCGCGCCAGCGAGCACCAGCTGCTGGGTCGTGACCACAGCGCCGAAGAGCTTGAACACCGTGCCGCTCGTGTAGAGCTGCGGCACGTTGATCGCGAGCCGACCGAACTCCTTGCCGGCGATGTTGATCATGAACAGGGAGGCGCCGATGGCGCTGATCAGATAGGCGAGCTTGGGGGCGTTGCGGCGCCGCAGCGGCCGGTAGGCCGTGCGCTCCAGCACGAACGCCGCCAGGGAGCCGGTCAGCCCGCCGACCACGATGCCGAAGGCGACGAGGGCCACCGAGGCCGCCCCCGTGGGGGTGCCGTGGGCTAGCGGACGGAGCGCGAAGACGGCGCCGAACGCGCCGAGCATAAAGACCTCGCTGTGCGCGAAGTTGATCAACTGCAGCACACCGTAGACCAACGTGTAGCCCAGCGCGATGAGTGCGTAGACCGAGCCGATTGCCAGGCCGGCCACGGTGAGATCCCAGAACTGCGAGGTGAAGCACATGAGGAGCGGCTCCGGCGGCAGAGGGCAACGCGAGAGGTCACGGCCAGCGGGGCTGGAGCCAGGAGGCCCGGCCCCGCTGGCTGCGTGGCCTACTTGATGAGCTCCAGCGTGGTGCCGAGCACGACACGCGTGCCGCTCTTGACCCGGAAGACGAAGATCGTCTTGCCCTCGACCTCACCCTTGGGGGTGAACTTTATGGTCTTCGTGATGCCCTTGTAGTCGACCGTCTTGATCGCCGCGAGGACGGACTCGCGGGTGATGTCGCCGGTGATGGACTTCATCGCCGCGATAATCGCGTTGGCAGCGTCGAAGGACTCCGGTGAGTACGTGCCGGCCGGCTTGCCGAACTGCTTGCTGTACGCGTCCGCGAACCCCTTGGCGTTCGGGTCCACGTTGGCGTCACCGCACGGGCAGAACAGGTAGACGCCCTCGGCGATGGCCGGGGTGGCCTGCTTGATGTACTCGTTGTCGTTAGAACCGTCACCGGAAAGGACCACCCCGGTGTAGCCGACACTCTTGAGCGCCTTTGACAGCAGCGCAAGCTCTGGGAAGTAGCCGCTGTAGAACATGGCGTCTGCTCCGCTGGCCTTCACCTTGCGGGCGACCGTGGAGTAGTCCTTGGTGATCGGGACACCCTCCTGCTTCAGGGCCGTGCCGTTGGCCTTCAGCGTGGCGTCGAGGACGCCCGCCAGCCCCACGCCGTACTCGCTCTTGTCGTTGATCGAGTAGACCAGCTTGGACTTCAGGACCTTGCTGATGTAGTTCGCGGCTTCGGCCCCTTGGGCGTCGTCCGGCGGGACGATCCGGAAGAAGCTGGTGAAGCCGAGGCTGGTCAGTTTGGGGTTGGTCGCAGACGGGCTGACCGCGGCCAGGTTGGCAGCGGCGAGCGACGGTCCCGAGGCCTTGGTCGCGCCTGAGAAGGCCGGGCCGACGATCGCGACGACGCTTGGGTCGTCGATCGACTTCTGGGCCGCCGGCGGGCCGCCCTCGGCGGTGCCCAGGTCGTCTTGCTTGGCGTACTTGAGCGTGAAGGGCAGGTCGCCCTTCTCGTTAGCCAGCTTCAGGGCCAGCTCGACGCCGTTGCCCTCGTTCTCCCCGATCGCGGCATTGTCACCGGAGATCGGGCCCTGGTAGGCGATCGTGTAGGTCTTCTTGCCGCTGGCCCCCTTACCACCGCTGCTGCTGCCACAGGCTGCGAGCGCCATGGCGCCTACTGCCAGCGGCAGCGCTATGCGCACAAGTCGTCGGTCCAACACAGGCACTCCCCAGGTCTAGGCTGCGCCCTGCTCGTGGCGTGGACGCACCACGGCTGAAGCCGTGGTGGGCCGGACCGTACACATCCGTTGAGCGTGACGCTACCTATACGCCCGTGTCGTGATAAGCCCGTTGCGCGGGCAGGCGCGAAGCGCCCGGTCTCGTCCCGACACAGTGCGGTCCCAGCTGGCTCACTTTTGGTCAGGAACCACACACGCAGTGTCGTGGGGCGGCGCCAGCCGATCGTCCAGCACGTCCTGGGCTACGGCCCGCATCGACCGCCGCTCGTCCATCGACGTCCGTTGGATCCAGCGGAAGGCGTCCGCCTCCCCCAGTCCGTGGCTGCCCTGCAGCACGCCCTTGGCCCGCTCGATCACCTTGCGAGCCTCGAGACGTCCGTGCAGATCCGCGACCTCGCCCTCCAGCGCCACGAGCTGGGCGAACCGGCTGAGCGCCATCTCGATGGTCGGCAGCAGGTCCTTGCGCTCGAAGGGCTTGACCAGGTAGGCCATCGCGCCCGCCTCCTTGGCCCGCTCGACGAGGTCGCGGTCAGAGAACGCAGTGAGGATGACGACCGGGGCGATCCGCTCGGCGACCACCTGCTCAGCCGCCGAGAGCCCGTCCAGGACTGGCATCTTGACGTCGAGGACAACCAGATCGGGCCTGAGCTCGCGCGCCAGCCGCACTGCGGAGGCGCCGTCGCCGGCCTCACCGCAGACGTCGTAGCCCTCCTCGCGGAGCATCTCGACCAGGTCGAGGCGGATCAGGGCCTCGTCCTCGGCGACGAGCACGCGGGTGGCACGTCGGGGCTCGACCACGGTGGGCTCCAAGACGTCTCGGTGGTGGGGGCCGGTGCGGTGCGGGTGCGGAACAGGGCTTGAGCGTACGGCGGCAGCGCCCGCGCACTGGGCTCCCAGCTGTTCTGCTCGCGGGCCCGTACCCTCCTCCTACCCC
>JANLPD010000495.1:0-5460 GCA_031367045.1 Frankiales bacterium
GACGCCAAGAGTTGGCGCCCCTGCCGGGCACGACAGGGAGATGTTCGGCGGTCGCCTCGTCGTGCTTCAGCGGGCCGGGAAGGACGAGGGAGGAGCGCGGGTCGGACCAGCGCGGTAGCGGTCGATGAGCTGCGACGGGTCGGCAACCAGGAGCTTGGCCACGACCGCGGCCCGCACGGAAGGCAGCACCTGCGCCGGTTGGACCTCGCCGGAACGGATCACCGCGGCCAACTCGGTGTCGTTGCTGACCCCCAGGGCCGCGAGGCGATCGGCGTGCTCGCGGGCGAGCGTCGGGCCCAGCAGGAGCTCACGCTCGACGATGCGCAGCGCACCCGCGCTCACCCGGGTGAGAAACCGGTCATGGCCGTTCACCGGCAGCCCCTCAACGAACTCCCGCACGGCCTCAATCAACTCGGCGGCCGTCGGCCGATCGTGCAGCTCGACGAGCGGGTCCGGCTCAGGTGCTGGGACAGGCGGGTGCACTTCCCCGCCGGGCAGCAGGTCCAGCAGGTCCAGCTCCACCTCGCAGACTCGCCGACCGATCGCGGCGAGCTCCACCGACCGGACCCTGCCGTCCAGATGTGCCCGCGACTGCTCAAGGCACATCACCCCCCAGTCGAGGGTGCAGAAGGCCTCCCACCAGTGCAGCGCGTCGAAGTCGACGGGTGCTCCTCCCGCGTCCTCGTACGCCTGCGCCAGCTCCTGCCGGGTCCCGACGCCAGCGGCGGGAAGCGGAGACCCGAACCGCCACGAGCGCACGCACAGCCAGGCCAGGTCCTGCAGCGGCTCCCCGAGGTGGGCCAGCTCCCAGTCCAGCACGGCGACGAGCCCGTCCGCGTCGACCATGAGGTTGCCCAGCCGGAAGTCCCCGTGCAGCACGACGTCGGTCCGCGTCGGCGGACGGTGCTCCTGCAGCCAGCGCAGCCCAACTTCGAACGCGGGGTGCGGCTCATCGATCGCATCCAGCCTTCCCCGCAGGCGCTCGAGGGGCTCTCCCCCAACCAAGCCTGGCACCTGCGCGGGCGGGACCCGGGTGTGCAGCCAGGCGAGCTGCTCACCGCACTGCCGCAGCAGGCGCTCGCGGGCCGGCGCGAAGGTTGCATCACGCAGGATCCGCCGGGCCAACGTCTCCCCATTCACCCAGGCCAGCACCAGAAAGTCGGGTCCGGCGGCGATCAACTCGGGGACGGCGAGACCGGCTCGCGCCGCGGCACGCAGCAGGGCCGCCTCGCGCTCCATGCCAACGCCGGACGGTGCGCCTGGCGGGTCCCGCCGTAGCACCAGCCGCCGGCCGTCCAGGCGGAACGCCCACGTCTGCCTGGACGCGCCGCCGAGCAACCGACTCAGCTCCTGGACACACGCGCCGCCCAGCAGCCGGGCCAGTTCCTCCGCGTCGGGCTGCTCGTTCACGCCCAGGGCGGCGCGCCACCCGCAAGCAGGCTGCGGGCCACCACCATCCGGTGCACCTCGTCCGGTCCGTCGTAGATCCGGCCGTAGCGCGCCTCGCGATACATGCGCTCGAGAGGGGTGTCGCCGGTGACACCCAGGGCGCCGTGCACCTGGATGGCCCGGTCGATCACATTGTGCAGCATCTGGGCACCGAAGAACTTGATCATCGAGATCTCGACCCGGGCTTGCTCTCCCCGGTCCATCGCACGGGCCGCGTCCAGCGTCATCAAGCGGGCGGCCTGAATCTCGGCCGCCGACTCGGCGACGTAGCGCTGAATCTCGCCCTTGTCCTTCAGCAGCGAGCCGTGCGCGTAGCGCGTGTTGGCCCGCTCGACCATCAGCTCGAACGCCCGCTGCGCCTGCCCGAGCCAGCGCATGCAGTGGAAGATTCGACCGGGGCCGAGCCGCCGCTGGGCAATCGTGAACCCCTGACCGCGCTCCCCCAGCAGGTTGTCACGCGGCACCCTGACGTCGTTGTAGCGCACCTCGCAGTGGTCCCCCCCGATGTGGCCCATCGTCGGCACGGCACGCACAATGTCGTAGCCCAGCGTGTCGGTGGGCACCAGGATTGCCGAGAAACGTGCGTAGGGCGACGCCGCGTCAGGATCAGTCTTGGCGAAGACCGTGACGAAGGCCGCCCGGGAGCCGTTGCTCGTAAACCACTTATGTCCGTTGATGACCCACTCGTCGCCGTCGAGGACGGCCGAGGTCTCCATCAGCGTCGGGTCGCTGCCCGCGACGTCCGGCTCGGTCAGCCCGACGCTGGGGTAGATCTCACCTGCCACGAGCGGCTTGAGAAAACGCTCGCGCTGCGCCGCCGAGGCGTATAGCTGGAGCATGATCGAGTCCTGCATGCTCATTGAGCCGACGGCCAGTTGGCCAAATTCGGAACGTCCGATGATCTCGTTGAGCAGCGCGAAGTCCATGAACGGCAAGCCGCCACCCCCGATCTCGAGGGGGTGGCCCAACGCCCACAGGTCTCGGCGCTTCGCCTCCGCCTTGAGGGCTTCAAGCACGTCCAGACCGTGGGCGTCGAAAGGCTCGATCTCGTGCTCACGCGGGATCACCTCCACGTCGATGAACTCCTTCATCGCCGTGCGGAGCCGACGGATCTCCTCGGACATCTCAGCAGGCATGTCATTCCTTCCTCAACGTCGGTGGGGCAGGGGCGCTGACCTGCTCAGGGCGCCACCGGCTGGCCATACCTCGACCGCAACTCGGTCTTGAGTACCTTGCCACTCGCGTTACGCGGCAGGACATCGACATAGATGACCTTCGTGGGCTTCTTGTACGACGCCATGCGCTCTCGGCACCAGTCGATGATCTCCGTCTCGGACGGTGGGGACGCCGCGTCGACCGCGACGATGATCGCCATCGGCACCTCGACCCACGTCGGGTCGGGCAGTCCGATGACGGCGACCTCTTGCACGCCGGCGTGGGCGTCAATCGCCGCTTCGACCTCGGCGCAATTGATGTTCTCCCCGCCCGAGATGATCATGTCTTTCTTGCGGTCGACCACGTAGTAGAAGCCGTCCTCGTCCTGGCGGACCAAGTCCCCGGAATGGAACCACCCGCCGTCGAATGCCTCGAGCGTCGCCGCCGGCTTGTTCCAGTAGCCCTGCATCACCGTTGGTCCCCGGTAGACGATCTCGCCCACCTCGCCCTGGGACACGTCAGCCAGGTGTTCGTCGACGACGCGGACCTCGACGTTCACGATGGGTGTCCCGATCGAGCCCATCTTTGCGATCGCGTCCTCACCGCGCAGCACACACGTCACCGAGCTCATCTCCGTCTGGCCGAAGGCGTTGTAGTTCGGCACCCCCGGGAAACTCGACGCCATCGCCTTGAGCACCGACGGGGGCGCCACCGAGGCCCCCCATGAGATGCGCCGCAGCGCCGACAGGTCCCGGTCGGCGAGCCCATGCACGGCGCAGATCGCCTGCCACTGTGTAGGCACGAAGTAGCAGGCGCTGATGCGCTCCCGCTCCATCATGTCCACGACGTGGGCGGCGTCGAACTGGCCGGAAGGCAGGATGACAGATGTCCCACCGAGCAGGAGGTAGGGCAGGATTCCGTTCAGACCACCGATGTGGAAGAGCGGCAAGCCGGATAGCCAGCGCCGGTCGTCGTCCCGGAACCCCATCCCCGCGATCATGTTCATCGTGTTCATCAGCAGGTTGAAGTGCGTCAGGACGGCGCCCTTGGGCCGGCCTGTGGTGCCGGACGTGTACATGATGAAGGCCGCCAGATGCTCCGGCACGTCCGGCCACGGGCTGGCGTCGGCAGCCGCGTTCAGCGCCTCCTGATAGGACTCCGCACCGGCGCCGGCCGCCCCGGGCTCGCCGGAAGTGACGAGGCAGCTGCGAACCTCGGTGGCCTGCTGCCGTGCCACGGCGGCGACCTGGGCCAGACCCTCGTCGACCACGAGAGCCGTCGCGCCGCTGTCCTCTAGGACGTAGACGACCTCCTCGGCT
This sequence comes from Frankiales bacterium, assembly GCA_031367045.1. GTDB lineage: Bacteria > Actinomycetota > Actinomycetes > Mycobacteriales > SCTD01 > JANLPD01. The sequence goes on from JANLPD010000495.1 coordinate 3,924, forward strand.
ACCAGCCGGAAGTTCACCGGGACGCAGACGGCACCGAGGCGCCCAACGGCCAGGTAGGTCTCGACGACCTCCATCCGGTTGGTCATCAGCGTCGCCACGCGGTCACCGGTCTTGACACCACGGGTGCGGAGCGCGGCTGCGAGACGGTCGACGCTCACGTTGAGCTCGTGGAAACTTCGGCTGACACCCTCGAAGCGCAGCGCCTCGACCTCGGGCGTCCGGCGGGCCACTCGCGCCAGCTGCTCGCCTTGCGACTTTCGGCGGGCACTGTCCATCCCCGACGAGCCGTCAGCCACCTCGGTCCTCCCTTCGTGGACTGCTCGCAGATGAGCCGGCCTGCGTGTTCATGCCTGTGCGCAAGAGCCCGCGCAGCGGTCCTGCGACGTCAAAACAGATCCCAGTAGTCCTTGCGGCTGCGCATCTCGTCGGCAGTCTCCTCGAGGATGATTCGGCCCGCGCGCATCACATAGGCACGGTCGGCGATGCGCAGCGCCTGTCCGACGTTCTGCTCGAGCAACAGGACAGTCAGCCCCTCCTCGTCGGCCAGTCGACGCACCCCATCGAAGATCTCAGCGACCAGCGCCGGCGCGAGACCGAGCGACGGCTCGTCGAGCAGGAGCAGCGTGGGATTGGACATCATGGCCAGTCCGAGGCTGAGCATTCGCTGCTGCCCCCCCGACATGGTGCCGGCCCGCTGCGCGGCTCGCTCGCGCAACAGCGGGAACATCTCGTGGACCTGGTTCCTGCGGGTTTCACGGGCCGCACCCGATTTTTCGTGCATGGCCCCCAAGCGGAGGTTGTCCTGCACACTCAGGTCGCTGAAGACGAAGCGCTCAGCGGGGATGTAGGACATCCCACGCAGCACGTTGCGCCGACAGGTGGAATGCGTGACGTCATCACCCCGGTAGGTGACGGAGCCTCCGATCGGCGGGAGCATCCCGAAGATCGTCTTGAGCGTTGTCGTCTTCCCGGCACCGTTGTGACCGATGATCGTGACGATCTCACCCGGGCGCAGGTGCAGGTCGAGGTCGAACACGACGTGTTTCCTGCCGTAGCCGGCCTGCAGTCCGGACAAGACGAGCAGGTCCTCCCGCACCGCGCCGGTCTCCGCTTCGGTCGTGAGCTCAGTCGCCTGCTCATGAGGTGCCAAAGTAGGCCTCCGCGAGTCGCCGTTCCCCGGTGAGCTCTTCGAACGTTCCCTGCGCCGTGATCCGGCCGAGCTCCATGAAGTACGTGTGGTCGGCCAGCCGGCCCACGACGTGCAGGTTGTGCTCCACGATGCAGATGGTGCGGCCCTTGTCGCGCAGTTGTTCGATCAGGCCGAGCATCACCTCCACCCATTGTTGGTCGATGCCGGAGGCTGGCTCGTCCAGGAGCACCACGTCCGCCTCAGTGGCGAGGACACGAGCGAGAGCGACGAGTTTCTGTTGGCCGAAGGCCAGGGCCCCCGCCGGATAGTCGGCGAAGGAGTCCATGCCCACAAACGACAGCCACTCAAGCGCCCGCCGCCGGGCCTCCCGCTCGGCGCGGGCGGTCG
>JANLPD010000507.1:0-2182 GCA_031367045.1 Frankiales bacterium
GTCCGCCGGGAGCCGATCGGCGTGTGCGCACAGGTCACGCCGTGGAACTACCCGATGATGATGGCCATCTGGAAGCTTGCGCCGGCGCTGGCGGCGGGCAACACCGTCGTGCTGAAGCCGAGCGACACGACGCCGGTCACCACCGCTCTGCTGGCCGAGATTGCGGCCGAGTTCTTGCCGCCGGGAGTCCTGAACGTGCTCTGCGGTGACCGATCGACCGGGGCCGCGCTCGTCGACGACCCCGTGCCGGCGATGGTGTCCATCACCGGCTCGGTCGCCGCCGGCATGGCGGTCGCCGAGGCGGCCAGCAGAGGTCTCAAGCGGGTCCATCTGGAGCTGGGGGGCAAGGCCCCGGTCGTCGTGTTCGACGATGCTGATGTCGAAGCGGCGGCCGGGGCCATCGCAGAAGCCGGCTATTTCAACGCCGGTCAGGACTGCACCGCGGCCGCCCGCGTACTCGCGGGTCCCAAGGTGTACGACGACTTCCTGGCAGCACTGACTGCGGCTGCTGGGGCCACGAAGACCGGCTTGCCCGACGACGAGGACGTGCTCTTCGGCCCGCTCAACAACGCCAACCAGCTGGCTCGGGTGAGTGGCTTCGTGGACCGGCTGCCCTCGCACGCTGCGGTGACGACGGGTGGGAGCCGGATCGGGTCCACGGGCTTCTTCTACGGGCCAACGGTCGTCGGCGGGCTGCGCCAGGACGATGAGATCATCCAGACCGAGGTCTTCGGACCTGTGATCACCGTGCAGCGCTTCACCGACGAGGACGAGGCGCTGCGCTGGGCCAACGACAGCGACTACGGTCTGGCCTCGAGCGTCTGGACGCAAGACCACGGTCGGGCGATGCGCATGGCCCGGGGGCTGAATTTCGGCTGCGTCTGGATCAACACCCACATCCCGCTGGTGGCCGAGATGCCGCACGGTGGCTTCGGTCGCTCGGGCTACGGCAAGGACCTGTCGATGTACGGGTTCGAGGACTACACGCGCGTCAAGCACGTCATGAGCAACATCGCCCGCTGACGCGGGACCACCCAGCATGATCAGGGCCGTTGATCACGGGTACCACCCGGCCCGCAACCGCGATCAGCGGCCCTGATCTTGCGGAGAAGCCGGCGAGCGGAGGAGCCGCAACCTTGGCCGGCGAGCGGCAGGGTCGCCCCTGTCGGGGCCGGTGCTACCTCACGAGGCCGGTGCCACCTCACGAGGCTCTCGCTACCTCATGAGGCCTTGCTGACGGAGGACATGTTGAAGCCGGGGATGCGCAACGTCGGCATCTGCGTCCAGGTGAAGTCATCGCTCCACTCGCGCGGCAGGCACCGCTGGCTGGCGCCGGTCTCCGCGATCCGCCCGAGCAGGTCGACCGGGCTCTCGTTCCATCGGAAGTTGTTGACGACGCCGACAACCTCACCCCCCTCGACCAGGTAGACGCCGTCACGGGTCAGTCCGGTGAGCAGCAGGGTCTCCGGGTCGACCTCGCGGATATACCAGAGGCAGGTCAGCAGCAGGCCGCGCCCGGTCGAGGCGACGAGCTCGTCAGTGGTTGCGGTGCCCCCGCCGTCGAGGACGAGATTATGGACGTACGGCGTGACCGGGACGCCGCGCCGGCTCGCGGAGGACCGCGTCTCGATGAGGGCGGTGAGGACGCCGTCGCGGATCCAGTCGGTCGCGGTCACCGGCAGGCCGTTGTCGAAGACGCTCATCATCGCCGAGGAGCCGGTTGCGACGGAGAACGGCGCCACGGGCAGGCCTGGGTCGAACGGGTCCGACCGCAGGCTCAGGCCGGCCGGACCGAGGTGCTCACCGACGCGGGTGCCACCCCCGGGACGGGCGAAGACGGTGCGGCCTTCGGCGGCTTCCCGACCGGCCAGTGTCCAGTAGAGATAGGCCATCAGGTCGGCGACAGCGCTGGGGGGGAGCAAAGTCTCGTAGCGTCCTGCGGGCAGGTCGACGTGGCGTTTTGCCCAGCCGAGACGTCGTCGTACCTCCTGGTCCAAGGTCGGGACGGCGACGTCGGACCAGTCGCGGGTGTGCTGGCCGACCCAGGTGGAGCCGCCGACGTCGGAGCTCTTGCCGGTGGTCTCGACGTAACCGGTGGGCTGAGCGTGGCGCACGCGGAGTCCGGTGGAAGAGCCGAGCCAGGTGGTGGTCACGTCATGGGAGGCGTAGCCGTAGAGCAGCA
>JANLPD010000519.1:0-5534 GCA_031367045.1 Frankiales bacterium
GCGGTGTCCGGCTTGTTGGAGTCGCCGGATCTCGTCGGCCTTGTGCTCGGGGAGCACCTCGGCGAGTACCTGCGTGATGCCGGCCTGGCGGGCGATGGCCGCGGCGGTGCGGGGGTTGTCGCCCGTGAGCATGTGTACTTCGAGCCCGAGGTGTTGCAGTGCTGCCACCGCCGCGGCAGCACCGGGCTTGATCGTGTCGGCCACCGCGAGCACGCCCGCAGCCTTGCCGTCGAGGGCGACGTACATGGCGGTCTTGCCGTTGTCCGCGAGCCGGTCGGCGATCGGTCCCAGCACGCTCAGGTCGATCCCTGCTTCGGACAGCAAACGCCTGGTCCCCACCGCGACCAGCCGACCGTCGGCGACGGCGCGGACGCCCTTGCCGGTGATCGACTCGAAGTCGGAAGCCTCTTGTAGGGCCAGTCCGCGGTCCCGTGCGGCCGCAAGGATGGCACCGGCAAGTGGGTGCTCGGATTTGGCCTCAACGTTTGCGGCCAGGCGCAGCACGTCAGCGCTGGAGAAACCGGGCAGCGTCTCGATGTCAGTGAGGATGGGCGCGCCGACGGTGAGCGTGCCAGTCTTGTCGAGCACGATGGTGTCGAGAGTGTGCGCAGTCTCCAGCGCCTCGGCGGAGCGGATCAGAATGCCTGCCTGGGCGCCCTTCCCGGTGCCGACCATGACCGACAACGGAGTGGCCAACCCGAGCGCGCACGGGCAGGCGATGATCAGGACCGCGACGGCTGACACCAGCGCGAGAGTTAGGGACGGCGCAGGGCCCACGACGTACCAGGTAGCGAAGCTGGCGAGCGCGATAACCATCACCGCCGGGACGAAGAAGCCCGACGCGGTATCGGCGAGCCGCTGAATGGGAGCCTTCGAGGCCTGTGCCCGCTGGACCATGCGAACGATCTGGGCGAGCACGGTGTCGCGACCGACCCGGCCGGCGCGCATCCGGAACGTGCCGGTCTGGTTAATGGTCGCCCCGATGACGGGGTCACCCGAGGCCTTCGCGACCGGCAGGGACTCCCCTGTCACCATCGACTCGTCGATGGTGGAGCGGCCGTCGACGATGTCGCCGTCGACCGGGATCTTCTCCCCAGGGCGCACCACCACGATGTCGCCCACCAGAACGTCCTCGACACCAATCTCGACCTCGAGCCCGCTGCGCTCGACATGCGCGGTGCGGGCCTGCAACCCGAGCAGCGCCCGGATTGCCTCACCGGTGCCGGCCTTGGCCTTGGCCTCCAGCAACCGCCCCAGCAGGATCAGGGTGAGGATCACCCCGACCGCTTCGAAGTACACGTCGCGCACGTGCAGGGGGAACAGACCTGGGACGACGGTGACCAGCAGGCTGTAGCCGTAGGCCGCGCTGGTACCCAGCGTGATCAGGGTGTTCATGTCCGCGGCCCGGTGCCTCAGCGCGAGCCAGCCGGTCCGGTGTACCGGCCACCCGACGTACGTCATGACAGGTGTGACGAGGGCCAGCTGCCACCAACGATTCAGAAGCAGAGCGGGCACCCATCCGACGCCGAACACCTCATGTGCCATGACGGCGAAGAAGACGGGGGCAGTCAGTACCGCTCCCAGGCTGACGCGACGCGACAGGTCGTGGACCTCGGCTCGGGTGTTGGCTGTCTCTTGCGCTTCCGTGGCAGCGGCGTCGAGCGGCTCCACGTCATGAGCAGCCTGAGGTGCGGCGCTCGGATCGCCGGGGGTGACGACGAGTGTGCCGTGAATCATATTCATGGCGCAGTTGAAGGCGAACTCGCCGGCCTCTTGCGGAACGAGCTCGACGGTCGTGTGCTGGTTCGGCGCCAGTGACCGGGTGATGCCCAGATCGGGGAATACCACGCGGCTGCTGCAGTCGCCGGACTCGCGACGGTCGAAGTCGATCTGCAAAGGGAGCCCGGCGACAGCCTCTATGCGTTGCGGGTTGTAGCCGCCGCTCACCACCACAGTGACCTTCTGCACCAGCGCGTGCCGCTCAGCGACCTGCGCCGCGCGGCGGGAGCCGAAAAAGAACCACAACAGGCCGAGACTGGCCAAGGTAGCGCCGGTGACGACGACCATGTCTGCGGTGCTCATGACTTCTCCTCAGTGTTGCGGGGTGGAGCAGCTGGGGCCCAGGCTGATAGGCCTCAGTGGTGGCTGCCATGGTCGACGGCTGGAGCCGCAGGCGACGGGCTGTCGAACTGGCCGTTGATGGCCGGACCGATGACAAAGGCCGAAAGCGCGAACATGGCTCCGAAGGCGGCGAGGCCGAGTGCTGGTGCCTTCCAGGTCCCGAACCGCCGACGCAACCTCAGCAGTAGCGGGATCGAGGCCACCAGCCCGACGACGGCGAACAGTGCGGTGCCGCCAGAGCCAGCCACCAGTGCGGTCCCAGCGAGCAGCCCGATGTGGTGTAGGACGTGTGGCGCCAACCCCACGACCGCACCGACCAAGCCGGTCAGGACGTCCCGTGCCCTGCGGGGTCGACGGTCGCCCGCGGCGTGACGCGGCGGCGCTGACCGGTTACCCGCGTCCGCCGCAGGCCTGGTGTCCGCGCGAGTCATCTCCTCACCGACTGCGCACGAAGCGTCGAACCGCTGCCAGCAGCTCCGGGACGATCTCGTCGCCGTTGCTCCGGTCGATCTCGGCACGGAGGCAAGCGTTGATGTGGTCCTCCAGCAAGATCAGGCCGACCGCGTCCATCGCAGCTCTTGCTGCAGCGAGCTGATCGAGGATGTCGATGCGGCATCGGCCGCCCTGGCACATCGACGCGATACCGGCGAGCTGACCCTTGACCTTGCTCAGCCTGGACAGGATCTCTGTGTCATGGCGGGATCCCTCCTGGCGGATCCGCGATGCAGTCATCACGGCCCCGGTGTTCATGCTCCGTTCCCTCGTTCGCCTGACTGGGGGTCCGGCACGTCGCCCAGGGAGGCGAACTCGCGCTCGAGCTCAGCGATCCGCGCATCGACGGTCAGCGCATCGACGGTCAGGGTTTCGGGTAGCTGCCCTTGGGCGCGGGCCTGTTGCGGGTCGTGATCGGCTGATCTCGCGTTCTTGCTGCCGTGCATCCCACGCATCATGAAGATCATCATCAGCGCGCAGGCCATGACCAGAAACGGCAGCAGCAGATTCGTCATGGTGTCCTCTTTCCGTCCGAACGCGAACCCGCGGCGCTGTGCAGCAGGTCGCGACGGCGCAGGAACTCGTCCTCGTCGATTACCCCGCGGGCGTAACGCTCGGCGAGCACGGTGTCCGGACCAGCGGTGCTTCCGCCTCGGGGCTGACCGCGTTGACCACTGCTCCGATAGCCACGCACCGCCCAGACCACCAGGCCGATCAGCAGGCCCCAGAAGAGCAGCAGCACGGTGCCCATCGCCAGCCAGTCGCCGGCGCCCCAGTTGCCGTCGTAGTACCCCATCAACGCACTCATCTCCTGCGTGGCGCGATCCGGCTGCTCCGGGTCTTCAATCAGTGTCCGTTCCGGCTACCCCGTGGAGTAGTGCAGGATGTCCCGACTGACCAGGGACTTCCGACCCTATGAGTCCCCGAGTTGTCGATTGAGGCGCCTTGACATGACTGCTGCTTCTCGTCGCTGCGGGGGACTCACAACCGGCGGTGATGGGCACGCCGTCGTGACCCCGGTGGTCTCGATCCTTCGCCGCCGACGTCGGAGCGCTTCGCGGCCAGTTTCGCGTCGTCAGCTCCGCTGCGCGGGGCGACCCGGCGCGCCCGGTCTAGCGCGATCATGACTCGCGCGGCGAGAGCAACTGCGAAGAGCATGAGTGTTCCGCTCACGGCAACAAGCAGCCCCGTCAACGGTCCCGGGTTTTGTGTCACGGCGCGGCTGAGCGCTCCTGCAGCGAGTGCACTGATGCCGACGAGACTCCAGAACGTTCGGTGGGCGCGTTGCAGATTGCCTTGGCGCGGGGGCATGGCCTACATCCCGAGGTGCTGCTTGGCGGGAGTGACCCCCATGAGGATCGTCAGAGCGATGATGGCGAGCAGACCGAGAAGTCCCAGGGTCATGGCTAGTGGACGCCGACGCCAGAACCGCTCGGGATTGCGGTCCACGAAGGGCAGGGCCACGAGGATCCCGAAGAACGCCAGCTCGCCATAGAGGATGCCGGACAGGCCGAACCAGTTCTCGAGGGTGAACATCCACCAGAAGTTCCAGGGCGGCTTGGTCACTTCCAGGCCTGCGACTGGACTCGGCCCGATTCCGGGTGGCAGCAGGACAGCGAGAAAGGTCAAGATGCCGAGTAGAACCAGCCCGAACGCGGCGATCCTGCGCAGGTGGTGGGTAAACGGTTCGGTCGGTTCAGAAGCTGGCGCCTGTTGACCGGAGTCGTCGGTGGGAAGGCCTGGGTGGGGTGAGATCTTGTGCCTCTTGACCAGAAGCGCGTGCAGGGTGGCGAGCACGAGGATCAGTCCGGGGATGATCACGACGTGCGCGCCGTAAAGCCGGACGAGGATGGGGACGCGGTTCGCGAACTCAGGGGAGAACCACAGGCCTACACCGCCCATCAGCTTCCCGATCTCGAGGTTGTGACCGAGGGCCTCGAACCCTTCCTGGTCCCACTTGAGCACGGTGCCAGTGAACAGGGCCAGCGAGACCAGCCCGAACATCGCCACCCCGATGAGCCAGTTGGCTTCGCGAGGCTTCTTGTAGGAGCCCGTAAGGAACACCCGAAGCATGTGCAGCACAGCGGTGACGTACATCGCTTGCGCCGCCCAGAAGTGCAAAGCTCGGACGAACCGACCGCCCCACACGTCGGTGATGGTGTTGCGGACCGACCCGTTAGCGGCCTCGGGGACCGGGTTGTAGAACTGGACCAGGATGACCCCAGTCACGATCAGGATGAGGAAAGCAGCGGCCGTAACACCACCCAGACTCCACGCCAGCTTGTTCGCGTGCTCCGGCACCGGGTATTCCAGGGCTCTGATGCCGAGGCGCTCGTCGATGGCGTTCATGACCGTACGGGCTCGGGTCGGCGTTACGGCGCCGGGAGCGCTTGTTGTCCTCGCAAGGGTCATGACCGGTGTCCCCTATCGCTCGGCATGGCTGTGGAGGGGTCCTCCGGGAGATGTCAACCGCCGAAGCCGTCGGAGGTTGTCAACTGGTCGGAAGCAGACCGCGAGCCAGATACCGGCAAGGATCGTGACGAGCGACAGCGACCCAAGAGCCCAGTCGGCGGCAGCCAGCGTGCCGCGACCTGGCAGCGGAAGACCAACGACAGCGGTCCCGGTCTCCTCACCGACAGCAGGCACCAACTGACTCGTGGCGGCGGTGATGGAGTGCTGGAGGAGAGCCCGGGCTGCCGCGACCTGATCTGCCTGGAGCGCGGTCTTCGCCATCCTGACCTCGGCGACGTCGACTCCGGCCTGATCCTTGGTGGCAAGCGCGTCATCAACCTTCTCCATCGCGGCTTCGACGCCGACGTGACTCGAGTCATGGGCGAGGTGCCCGAGCGCCTGCTGCACCAAGACGTAGCCCATCGTGGTCTCCCCAGCCCCATGGGCCCAGGCTGCCCGCGTGGCGGTCG
>JANLPD010000541.1:0-5442 GCA_031367045.1 Frankiales bacterium
CCAGTCCTCGCTCTCGTAGGTACCATCTGGGATCCTGCGAATGACTTCTCGCATCGCCTTCTCGGAGAGGTCCTTGGCGGCCGCATTGAGCTCGGCGAACCGGTCGAAGCCGATGTCGTCGAGAAGGCTCTTCAGCCGTCGCTCACCGGCGCTGTTGGCCGCGATCATGCTGCGGATGTCGTTCAGGACGATCCGCTGGAGGCGGACGTTGTTGCCGATGAACGACTCCCACTCCGGCTCGATCCGGTAGTTGCGGATCACCCGAACCGCGTTGAAGTTCAAGGCTTCGGAGTAGTTGTCGTGGGCCCCAGGGGCGAAGCCCGAAACTGCAGACCCCCCGGCATCGAGGACGTGCTCGTTGACGTACCCGAAGGCGACAACCTCGCCGTCGTGGAAAAACGGCATGACCACGCCCAGATCGCCCTGGTGGATGGCACCAGAGGAGTGCGGGTCGTTGCAGAGGAACCCGTCCCCGGGTCGAAGGTCTTCGAGCGGGTGCCCCCTGAGAACCGCCTTCACGCCACCGATGGCGGTAGAGATGTGGAAGGTGACGAACCCGGCGAACGCGAGCTGTTCGGCGTCGCGGTCGACGATGCAGGTGCTGAAGTCGAGCGCCTCGGTCACCACAGGGGAGCCCGAGGTGCGCATGAGCGTGATGGCCATCTCGTTGGCCATGTTTCGGATCGACTTGCTGTGCACCTCGATATCAATGATGTCGAAGCCCTTGGCTGTTGCAGCGCTCACGGTGGTCATCCTCGCGGTCAGTTGGCGATGGTGAAGTTGAAGAAACGGTCACGGCCGCAGGTGGCGCCTGTCGGCAGGTAGATCGTCGTGTCCCCCACGTCGATGATGGACGGACCCACCACCGTGACGCCGGGCACGAGGTCAGCCTCGGCGTACACGGGGATGCTCTCGAGCTGACGCTCCACGGGAAGGAACACCGCTCGGGTGCTGACTGGCTGAGGTGTCGGAGCGTTGGTCAGCGGCTCCTGTTGCCGGGTGTTCGGCTTCGGTCGACGGAAGGTGGCCTTCACCGAGATGTTGACCATCATCGCCGGCGAGTCCTGCCAGGCTGTTCCCTCGCCGTAGGCCCGCTCGTAGATCGCCGGGAAGTCGGCAGCCAGCGCCGTCCCGTCCTCGGCGGTGAGAGCTCGGTCCGGGAGGGGCACGGTGATCTCCCAGACCTGACCGGCGAAGCAGCCGTCTCCGGAGATCGCGAAGGTGAGATCGGCCACCGCGATACCGTCACTCAGGGCGTCCGAGACCGCGTCCCGGCGCATCTCCTCCAATGTCGCGTTGACTCTGTCCAGCTGCGTGGCGTCCGAGATCATCCAGTTCACCGTGCGGTTGTACTGCCGGACGTAGTCGGCCATGAGAACGCCTTGAGCCGAGAACGCCGAGCTGTTGTCAGGAATGACCACCCGTGGACAGCCCAACCGGCGGGCAACCTCGACGGCGAACAATCCGAGGCCGCCGCCGTAGGCGAAGAAGGTGAATGAGCGCGGGTCGTAGCCGCGCTCGATGCTGACCGTTCGCAGGGCATCGGCCATGTTGACCACGGCCATGTCGTAGATCCCGACCGCAGCAGTCTCGACCGACCATCCAAGCGGCTTGGCAATCTTGGCTTCGATGGCCGCCTCTGCCGCCGCACGGTCGAGCTGGTGCCTGCCTTGCAGGTAGTTCCCTGGGTCGATAAGTCCCAGTGTGACAGTGGCGTCGGTAACCGTCGGCTGCGTGCCTCCTCGCCCATAGCAGACCGGACCGGGCATGGACCCGGCACTCTGGGGACCGACTTGCGGCACGCCACGGGAGTCGATCCACGCCAGGCTGCCCCCGCCGGCACCGACCGAGACGACGTCGATGATGTCGACGCCCGTTTGGAGCTGGCCGATCGCGACGCGCTTGGCAATAGCCGGGCGGAGCTTGTGCAGCAGGGCAGTGTCGAAGCTCGTCCCGCCCATGTCGCCGACGAGGACATCGGTCAGCCCCATCCACTCGGCCACGGCGGCCGACCCCATGACGCCACCTGCCGGCCCGGAGGCGAGCATCGTCATGGGCTTAGCCTTGACGGCGTCACCGCTCACCGAACCACCGATGCCCTGGAAGAATGACAGCGCACCTACAAAGCCACGACGGGCGAGCTCGTCGGTGATCTGGTCGACGAAGCGCGTCGCCCCGCGGTGGGACAGACAGTTGAAGACCGTGGTGAAAAAGCGCTCGGTCTCCCTGATGACCGGGTGTACGTCGGACGACAGCATCACCACAGCGCCAGGGTCCTCCTCGAGGACTATCTCCCTGGTCCGCTGCTCGTGGGACGGCTCGTTGAACGACCACAGGTAGCAGACGGCGTAGGCCTCAACGCCTTTCTCCATCAGACGTCGTACAGCTGCCCGCACCTCATCCTCGGCCAACTGGACCGGCGCCGTGCCGTCGACGAGTACCCGCTCGGTCACCTCCTCGATGCAGTCGCGGGCCACGACCTCCGGTGGCGTCACCTGCTTGTGGTCGTCGTAGTCGGCTCTGCGGGCACCACGAGCGATGCGGAAGGTGTCCTTGAAGCCTCGAGTGATGAGAACGCCGACCTTGGCGCCGCGAAGCTCGGTTACGGCGTTGGTCACGATGGTGGAGCTGTTGATAAAGGAGGCACACTGACCCACCAGCATGTCGGTGGTGACACCCAGGTTGCCGGCTGCGACGTCGAGAGCGTCAAAGACCCCCTTGCTGTAGTCGTCGTGGGTGGTGAACGCCTTGCTGCGGGTGAGACCGTCCGGCGACGCGACGATCAGGTCGGTATGAGTCCCCCCGATATCCACGCCGATCGCGTAACCGGGCACGGTGCTGGTTGGCTGTTGCATTACTCGATCTCCCCTGTCGTGATCTGTTCTGCTGGGATGAGGCATCGCGGCGTCTGGCCTTCGGGATCGGGCTTGTCAGGCGGGCGCATCAGCCCCCACCTCAGACGCGAGATAGGCGTTCTCAATGTCGTCGACGCGCCGCTGAGCCTCTTCGGCCGTCAAGCTCATGACGATTCGTCCGCGTGCCAGGACGTAGACCCGGTCGACGTAGTGGAGGGCCTTGCGAACGTGTTGCTCAACCAGGAGGACCCCCGCGCCTGTATCGCTTGCCGCCGCACGTAGCGCGACGAACAGTCGCGTGACCACGAGCGGGGCAAGGCCCAGGGAGAGCTCGTCGGCGAGGAGCAACGAGGGCTTGCGGCTGATCGCCCGGGCCAGCGACAACATCTGCTGCTCCCCACCGGAGATCAGGCCGGCGCGCACGTTCAGGCGCTTCTCCAGCTCCGGGAACAGCGCCAACGCATCCTCGGGCGTGACGTCCCCGACGCGTAGGTTCTCAGCCACCGTCAGGCCTTTGAAGACCGACCGCTCTTCAGTGACGAAGGCCAGACCTTTCCTCGCGCGTTCGTAGAGCGGAGACGTCACCGCTGTGCCGTGAATCTTCACCTCTCCCGAGGCCATCGGGAGAACTCCGCTGATGGCCATCAGCGTCGTCGTCTTGCCAGCGCCGTTGGCACCGAACAGAGCGACGATCTCGCCCGGGTTGACGGCCAGGTCGACATCGTTCACCACCGTCTGAGACCCATAGCCGGCGCTCAGCCCGGTCACCTCCAGCACGCTCATCGGGCAGCGCCCTTGGCGGCGATCGCCATGTCCTCTTGAAGCTCCTCAGGGGTCTCGCCCAGATACGCACTCAGCACCGCCGGGTTCGCACGCACCTCCGCTGGTGTCCCCTGCGCGATCTTGCGTCCAAAATCGATGACAACGATCTCGTCGCACACGCTCATCACCAGATTCATGTCGTGCTCGATCAGAAGTACGCCGATACCCCACTCCGTCGCCAACCGCCGAATAAGGCCGGCGAGCTCGGCGGTCTCTACGTCACCGAGCCCAGCGGCAGGTTCATCGAGCAGCAGGACGCTCGGCTGAAGAGCTACGGCACGGGCCATGGCTAGCAACCGGCGCTTGCCGTAGGGCAGGTCTTGAGCCTCGCGGTCCAGGTCGCCACCAAGACCGAATTCGTGGATCGCCGCTACGGCGGCCGGGGGTAGGCCGGGGTAGACCGGCAGCACGAAGTCGCGGAAGTAGGAAAGCATGTCCCGGGGATCGGCCGCGGTCTGCAGGTTGTCGCGGACGGTGGAGTCCTCGAAGAGCTCAAGGGACTGGAAGGATCGACTGACGCCGTTGCGGGCCCGTCTTGCCGCTGATTGCGCGCTGATCGAGGAGCCGTCAAGAAGCACCTCGCCGCTAGCCAGGGTGGTGAATCCGGTAACGGCGTCAATCAGCGAGGTCTTGCCTGCACCGTTCGCCCCGATGAGTCCGACGACCTGGCCCGGTTCAACCCGGAACGAGACTGCATCGACGGCCGTCGTTCCGCCGTAGCGCACCGTGAGGTCACGAAGCTCGAGCGTCTTGGGCGACACCCGAACGGCGGCGACAGCCGGCGGCTCCGCTGGCGCCGCGACGCGCTGCCCCGCGCGCGCAGCGCCCTTCCGGCGGGGCCACTTGCTCCCCACGAGGCGAGCCGTGAGCGACATCTCCTTGGCCATGCCGTCTTGGTTCTGGAGCACGAAGAAGATCAGCAGGAGACCACTGATGAGAGGGAGGTAGTGACTGAATTCTCCGGGAATGGAGTCGAGGAGCGTGCCGGTAATCGATCCCGGAGCCAGCGTCGCACCCAGGATCGGCCCGAGCAGATAGCCGATGCCACCGATCATCGCCCAGCCGACCGCAGAGATCGACGTGAAGTTGGTGAAGATCGTCCCGTAGGCAATTTGCTGGTTCCGGAAGGCCAGCAGAATGCCACCGGCCGCAGCAACCCCGGCCGCCAGGCCGAATGCGTAGATCTTGGCGATGCTGACGCTGATCCCAAGAGCCGCCGCGGCGCGTTCGTTGGTGCGGACGGCGATCAACCGTCGCCCACTGCGGCCCCGGCGGACGTTCGCAACCCCCAGCGTCAAGACGACCAGGCAGAACAAGGTCACGAAGGCGTAGCGCTGAGTGAACTGCGCGTTGTTGATGTTGACCCCAAACAGCTTGGGCTCGCCAACATCGGTTCCGGAGATGCCCCCTGTAAGGGGCCCGTTGTTGAAGACCATGTACTCAAGCGCCGTTCCAAGACCCAGCGTCACCACGGCCAGCGAGATGCCGCGTGTGCGCACCGCTGGCAAGGCGAACAACATGCCGAGCGGGATCGTCGCAACGACACCGGCCACCAAGGCCAGCTCGAACGGGACACCCCAGGTGGCGGCCAGCCGGCCAGCAACCCAGGCGCCGAACCCGGCGAACGCGAACTGGGCCAGCGAGAGCTGACCCGCATAGCCGGTGAGCAGAACGATCGACAAGATGATTACTGCAATGGTGAGGGTGTAGGTGGGGGCATCCACCCATCGCGGCGAGAGCACGGCGATGAGCACGCCAGTCGCCA
>JANLPD010000538.1:0-10049 GCA_031367045.1 Frankiales bacterium
CCCGGCTCCGCCATGAGCTCCCACACCAGCGGCAGGCCACCCTCGAGCCACGCGTCGGACAGCAGCGGCAGCTCCCAGGCGCCGAGCCCCAGCAGCGAGATCCCGCGCGGACCGGTCCGCCGCACCTGCCCCCGGATGACCAGCAGCCAGGAGTGGAAGACGGTCGAGGCGTAGCCGACCTGCGCGTCCTCAAAGAACGTCGCGTCCAGCGGCCCGGTCGAGTCGTCCAGCGTCACGAACACCACGCGCCGTCCCGACCGGATCGGCGGCGTCTGCGTCGCCACCTTCACCCCGGCGACGAGCACCTCCTGCCGGCTGCGGCAGCCGAGCAGGTTGCGGGACCTCGTCACGCCGAGCTCGGCGAGCAGCGGCGCGTAGGCGTCCATGACGTGGGCGCTGACGTCGAGACCGAGCACGTCGAGCTCGGCGCGGGTGCGCTCGGCACGGGTCATCTCCGGCAACCCGCTGGAGGTCGTCGCCTCCGGTGCGTCGCCCAGGTCGAGCGAGAGCTGCACGTCGACCGGGTCGGGCGCAGCCGAGCCCTGCGACTGGCGGGCCGCCCGGGAGCGCACGTCATCGAGGTCGGTGACGGCCGGCGGGCTTTGCGTCGTACGCCGGGATCGGCTGGCACCGCCACGCGGCGCGGTCTTGCGGGCGGCGCGGGCGGTGGCCCGGGACCAGCGGTCGAGCTCGGTGACCTGCAGCAGCAGGTCGCGGCGGGTGACCTGGCCGCGGCGCCGACCGGGAACGGTGGAGCCGAGGCCGTAGAGGGAGTCGAAGGCACCGGCAACGACGAGCCGCTCGACGACCGGACCGGCCACCTGGGCGCGGTGCCAGAAGTCCGACAGGCTGGCGAACGGACGGCCGGCGACGATCCGAGCGACCTCGGCCGCGCTGATGCCCTTGACCTCATCGAGACCGATCCGGATCCCGTAGCCCCGGCCGTCGGGCAGCCGTAGGTCGCGCGGGAGGCTGCGGGGCCCGGACACGGGGCCGTCGTCATGCAGGTGGGCGGGCGCGCCGATCTGGTCGAGGATCGCGGGCGGCGGCTCGTCCAGCACACCGACCTTCTCGACCCGGTAGGCAGCGTCGGAGAGGTTGACGTCGAGCGACAGGACCGAGATCCCGAACTGGCGGGCGTCGTCGAGGATCAGCCGTTTGGGGTACATGCCGGGGTCGTGGGTGAGCACGCCGGCCAGGAAGGCCGCGGTGTGGTGGGCCTTCAGCCACGCGGACTGGTAGGTCGGCAGGGCGAAGGCAGCCGCGTGGGCCTTGCAGAAGCCGAACGACCCGAAGGCCTTCAGGATCTCCCAGACCTGCTCGACGACGGGCAGCGGGTAGCCGCGACCGAGCGCCACCGGGATGAACCAGATCCGCACCCCGTCCTGACCCTCCGGGTTGCCGAGGGCGCGTCGGATCTCGTCGGCCTCGGCGAGGGTGCAGCCGGTCATCACCTCGACGATCTGCAGGACCTGCTCGTGGAAGACGACGACACCGTGGGTCTGCGCGAGGCACGCCTGCAGGTCGGGGTGGGGGTAGACGGCGTCCGTCCACCCCTGCCGCGCCTCGAGGAAGGGCCGCACCATGTCGCTCTTGACCGGGCCGGGCCGAAACAGCGAGATGTCGATGATGAGGTCCTCGAAGGTCTCCGGCGCGAACTTGCCGACCAGCTCGCGCTGCCCGGGCGACTCGATCTGGAAGCAGCCGAGGGTCTTGGTGGACTGCACCAGCGCAAAGGTGGCGGGGTCGTCGCGAGCGACGGTGTCGACGTCCACGTCGAGGCCGTCGACCCGCTTGATCTCGGCGACCGCGTGCTGCATCGCGGACTGCATGCGGATGCCGAGCACGTCGAGCTTGAGCAGCCCGAGCTCCTCGACGTCGTCCTTGTCGAACTGGCTCATCGGGAAGCCTAGCCAGCTCGACTCGACCGGGGTGCGGTCGAGCAGGGTCCGGTCGGACAGCAAGACGCCGCAGGGGTGCAGGGCGATGTGGCGGGGCAGCCCGTCGAGCTGCTCGACCAGCCGCAGCACCAGGTCGAGCCGCGCCCCCTGCTCCCCCGACCCCAGACCGCTGGCCCGCAGCTCCGGCAGGTCGCGCAGCGCGGCCCGGACCTGGCTGGCCCGGATGTGCGGGAACGCCTTGGCCAGCGCGTCGACCTCACCGGGTGGCATGCCGAGCGCGGCGCCGACGTCGCGGATCCCGTGGCGTGCACGGTAGGTGTCCATCATCGAGACACAGGTGCAGCGCTCCCCGCCGTACTTCTGCAGGATCTGCTCGTAGACCTCGGTGCGGCGGGCCGACTCGACGTCGACGTCGATGTCGGGCAGCTGGTGGCGCAGCGGCGACAGGAACCGCTCCATCAGCAGGCCGTAGCGGATCGGGTCGACATCGCTGATGCCGAGCAGGTAGGTGACGAGACTGCCGGCGCCAGAGCCTCGCGCTGCTGCCCTGACGCCCATTGCCTTGATGAGGTCGACGACGTCGGCGACGGTGAGGAAGTACGACGGGTAGCCCAACCCCCCGATCACGCCGAGCTCGTCTTCAAGGCGGGTGCTGACCGCTGCTGTCAGGGCCATCCCGCGCCGGCCGAGGCCGGCCTCGCACCGCTGGCGCAGGACCGCGCCGGCCTCCTGGGCGACGGCACCCACGACCTCGAGCTCGGGGAAGTGGACCTCGCCGATGCCGAGATCGCCGCGTGGGTCCACCGCGCACCGGTCGGCCTCGGCCCGGGTGCGGGCGAGCAGCCGCCGCCCGCCGTCGTCCTGGCCGGCGAGGCGCGCGACCTCCTCGGCAACGAGCCCCATCTCTTTGCCGGACAGCAGGGCGGCCTCGGCGTTGGCCCGGTCGACGTGCCGGCTGTCGAGGGCGACGAGACGGCGGGAGGCGTCGAGGACGTCGGCGGTCGGGGCGCCGGCGCGGTCGGCGTAGCGGACGACGTTGGTGAGGACGGCCGAGGCGCCCTGCTCGGCGGCAAAGCTGAGCATCCGCGC
Organism: Frankiales bacterium; assembly: GCA_031367045.1. Classification (GTDB taxonomy): domain Bacteria; phylum Actinomycetota; class Actinomycetes; order Mycobacteriales; family SCTD01; genus JANLPD01. The sequence continues at coordinate 2,991 of JANLPD010000538.1, forward strand.
GGCCTTCGCGGCGTCGCCGTGCCCGCGGTGGGAGACGACCTCGACGACGACGGCGTCGTTGCCAAGGACGTCGCGCCAGCGGTCAAGGTGGACCCGGGCAAGGTCGGGCCGGCGCTGCGACAGGGCCCGCCCCAGCTCCGAGGACGGGCCGAGCAGGACAGCGAGAGAGCCGGCCTGCGCGGCAGAGCCGGCCGCCTCGGCCACCAGGTCGAGGCTGCACACCGGCGTGCCGCGCTCCCCGGCGAGGTGCGTCGCCGAGACGAGCCGGCACAGGGCGGCCCAGCCGCGGCCGTCGCGGGCGAGCAGCACGACGCGGGGCAGTCCCCAGGTCCCGGGGGCGACCTCCTGCTCGAGGAACGCCCCTCCCCGCGCCGGCGTCGCGCGCTTCTTGGCCTCGGGCCGGACCTGGAGCGGCGCCATGGCCAGGTCGACACCGAAGACCGGCCGCACTCCGGCAGCCATGCATGCCTTGGCGAACTTCACGACGCCGTAGGCGCCGTCGCGGTCGGTCAGCGCGAGGGTGTCCATCCCATGGTCCGCGGCCCGTTGGACGAGGGCAGCGGGGTGCGAGGCGCCGTGCCGGAGGGAGTAGCCGGAGGCGACGTGGAGGTGGACAAAGGGGTCGGGCATCGGTCTGCTCAGCCGGACTTGAGCAGCTGCTGGTGGTCCAGCCCGAGGGTGGTCTCGACAACGGCGAGGAAGGTCTCGGCGTCGCGCAAGAGGTCGTCGGCCTCGCGCGGGGTGACGGCGCCGACCAGGCCAGCCTCGGCGGCGGCCCGCTTACCGGCGCCCTCGGCGAAGAAGCCGGCCCACTCCCCCAGCTCGGGGGCGACAGAGGCGAGCAGCACCCACGCGCTGGTCAGGCGGAGCCGCCGGCCCGAGCCGACCGCGGGCTGCGCCCGACGGGCCAGCACCGCGGCGGCGGCGCGCAGCGCAGCGAGGTGAGCGGCGGCATAGCGGTCGGCGGGCAGCTCTGCCTGCGCGGCCTCGACCAGACCGCGCCGGGACAGGCCCAGCAGCGTAGAGGCGGGCAAGGGAGAGCTCCTCACGTAGATCGGAGTGGTCATCGGGATCAGTCCAGGACCCGGGCGAGGGACCAGGTCCCGCGCGCGCTGTCGAGGCAGAGGTCGTAGACGCCAGTGCCGCCCGAACTAGCTGAGGGGCGGCCCGATCCGGCCTCGACCCGCCACCAGTCGCGCTCGCCGTCGTCGATGCCAGTGTGGATACCGGTGTGGACGCTGTGCTCTGGGGCGTGGTCCCCTGCGGTCAGCGCCCGCAGGGACGAGCCGCGCCACCAGCCGCCCGCCTCGGTCCAGCGGGCGAGCACCTCGCGCACGACGTACAACCGCCCCTTCCAGAGGAACTGGTCGGGCTCATCGTCACGTCGGTGGACCTCCACCTGGTCCGTATGCAGCCGGGTCATGACGCGTCCTCCTCCCATTCGGCGCGCAGGCAGCGGTCGCTGCCCGCGGGTGCCGGGGGAAGACGGCGACGGGACGGGCACCGGTCCGGGTGAGCCGCTTCCCCACGGCGCACCCGGACCGGCGGTCCCGTCCAGCGGGTGAGAGGGTCGAGGCTCTGATCCCGCCGGACGGTCCGTCCTCCCGACGAGGTCCACGAGGTCCACGTCGGTGATGTTCGAACTTTCGTTCGAACACTTCGAACAGTAGACCTCTCCTCCGACAAGACGTCAACTCCCTGCTCCGGGACCTGTGGGCGCCTGCCGGAGGGACCTGTCGGAGGGACCTGCCGGAGGGACCTGCCGGAGGGGGCGCGCAAGATAGCCGGGTGAGGCACACGACCGTCGACAGCCCGATCGGACCGCTCCTGCTGGTCCGCTCCGACGTCGGCCTGGTGGGGCTCTACCTGTCGCCGCACCAGGGTCAGCACGGCCCCCAGCAGGGTTGGGTCCACGACGACGCCGCCTTCGCCGACCTGACCGCCCAGCTCGACGCCTACTGGGCCGGCGAGCTCCATGCCTTCGACCTCCCGCTGGACCTGCAGGGCACCACGTTCCAGCGCCGCGTGTGGGCCGAGCTCCTGCGGATCCCCTACGGCAAGACCACGTCGTACGGCGCCATCGCTGCCGACCTCGACGCCCCCGGCGCCGCCCGGGCGGTCGGCCTCGCCAACGGCCGCAACCCGGTGTCGGTTGTCGTGCCGTGCCACCGCGTCATCGGGTCCACCGGCGCACTGACCGGCTACGGCGGCGGGCTGCCCAACAAGCGCTTCCTGCTGACCCACGAGGCACAGCACTCCCCCGACGCCGCGCTGGCCCTGTTCTGACGCGAGCGTGTCCGCAGCTCCGTCCGGCTGGGCCGCGTGAAGGATGGCTGCCAGGATCGCCTTGGCGCAGCCGGACAGCCGCGCAGCCGCGCAGCCGGACAGCCGGAGCCGCTCCGGCGTCGCCATGCACCTGGCGACCCGATGTCCTCGACGCAGCAGGCGGTCACCGTCGAAACTGCCTGCCCCTGCTCCCCGGGCTGCGTCACCGAGCCGGTCGCCTTCGCCGGCGCACTTCCTGGGCAGCAGCGACGTCGTGAGGGTCAAAAAGGGTCGCCACGACCCAGGAAGTCAGGTCCGCAGGGCGCCACGACCCAGGAAGTCAGGTCCGCAGGGCGCCACGACCCAGGAAGTGAGATCGCGTGACCCAGAAGTGAGGGTGGCAGTCGCTGTTGGTAGACATCGGTCATGGCTGACGACTGGACCGAGCCCGGTGCGTTCGAGGTGGCACCGGGCGTGCACCGCATCCCGCTCCCGCTGCCCAACGACGGGCTGCGCGCGGTCAACGTCTACGCAGTACGGGCCGGCGACGGCTTCGTGCTCGTCGACGCCGGCTGGGCCATCCCCGAGGCCAAGGAGCTGCTCGCTTCGGCGCTCGGCACGCTGGGGGCCGGACTGGGCGACATCGGTCGCTTCCTGATCACCCACGTGCACCGCGACCACTACACACAGGCGATCGCGGTCCGCCAGGAGCTGGGCACCCGAGTCAGCCTGGGGATCGGCGAGAAGGCGACCCTGGACATCCTGCAGGAGCTGGACCGGGCGCCGCTGCACCACCAGGTCGGCCACCTGCGCATGCTTGGCGCCTCCGCGCTCGCCGACGACATCGAGAAGTGGGGCAGCGAGGCGCCCGGGCACACCATCTGGGAGTCCCCAGACGACTGGCTGTCCGACGGCGAGCTGACGCTCGACGGCGGCCGCGTCCTCGATGTCGTCGAGACGCCGGGCCACACCCGAGGGCATGTCGTCTTCCACGACACCGCAGCGGGACTGCTGTTCGCCGGCGACCACGTCCTGCCGACGATCACGCCGTCCATCGGCTTCGAGCCGGCGGTGTCGCCGGACCCGCTCGGTGCCTTCTTGCGGTCGCTGGAGCGCGTCCGGTCGCGCCCCGATGCCGTTCTGCTGCCGGCTCACGGGCCGGTCGCACCCAGCGTCCACGTCCGCGTCGACGAGCTCATCGCCCACCACAGCAGGCGGCTCGACCAGGCAGCTGCGGCGGCCGCCGACGGCAGGAGCGCCTTCGAGGCTGCCGGGATCCTCACCTGGACCCGCCATGAGCGCACCCTCGACGAGCTCGACCCGTTCAACCAGATGCTCGCCGTCTCCGAGACCGGCGCGCACCTCGACCTGCTCGTCGCACAGGGGCGCCTGGTTCGCAAGGACATTGACGGAGTACGCCGCTACAGCTGACCCGCCTGGGCAATCGGCTGATCCGCAAAAGCGGGGGTCAGCGGTCGTCGGGGTGGGTGTGCGGGAGCTGGGGCGCACCGACGGAGGACTCGCGACCGGGCAGGGCGATCCGGTAGAGGCAGGCGTCGCAGTTCATCCGGATGTCGCCGCCGAGCACCTCGTCGTAGCGGCCGAGCAGCAACCCTGACAGCCCCGGGGACGGGCCCAGCGGGGCAGACACGATGACGACGAGGCCGGCCACGGACCTGGCCTGCTTCTCGACCAGACTCGGCAGGTAGCCGGGACCGAGAAAGTAGCGGGCAACGGAGACGGCCGTGGCCCCCTGGGCGCGCAGCCGCTCCAGCGCTTCCGGCACCGAAGGCCGTGCGGTGGAGGCGAACGCGATGTCCACCGAAGGCCACTGCCGGCCTTCGAACAGCAACCGGGCGGTCGCTGCGACCTGGGCGTTGGCGTCCGGGTCGAGCGCTCCCCCGGCCACCAGCAGGACGGGGGCATCCTCGGGTGCGCCGGCCTCGATGAGCCGACGGGCCAGGACGTCCACCAGGACGGGGTGCGGGCCGAGCGGTCGGCTGTAGCGCAGGCGCACCCCGGGATGCGCCAGCCGGCCGGCCTGGACCGATGCGGCAACGTCGGTCTTGGAGTGCGACGCGGGCGTGAGCAGCAGGGGCACGACGACGATGTCCGCCATCTCGTCCGCGACGAGGTCAGCAAGGGCCCGCCGGATCGAGGGGGAGGCGTTGTCGACGTACGCCGCCTGCGTCCGCAGCCCGGGTCGCAGCGCTGCCGCGCCGGCCAGCAGTGCCTCGATGCCCTCCTGCGAGGCCGGGTCCCTCGACCCGTGGGCGACACCCAGCAGCATGGTCACTGGGCGGCTTCCGGCCGCATCGCCACGACCTCGCCGACGACGACGACCGCGGGCGCGCGAACGTCGGCGGCAGCCACCGCGGCCTCGCCGAGCGTCGTCACGAAGGTGCGCTGCGTCGGCAGGCTCGCGTCCTGCACGACCGCGACGGGAGTAGCCGCGTCGCGGCCCCCCGCCACGAGCGCAGCGCAGCACGCGGCCAGCCGTGGGGCTGCCATGAGCAGCACGGCGGTGCCGCCGAGCCGGGCCAGCGCGTCCCAGTCGACGGTGGACCCCGGGTCACCCGGCGGCAGGTGGGCGCTGACGACGCAGAACGACTGGCTCACGCCCCGCGCCGTCACCGGGATGCCCGCGAGCGCGGGGCCGGCCAGTGCGCTGGAGACACCCGGCACGACCTCGACCGCCACACCCGCCTCGACGCACGCGGCGACCTCCTCGATGCCGTGCCCAAAGACGTGCACGTCACCGCCCTTGAGGCGTACGACGCGACGACCGGCCAGCGCGCGCTCCACGAGCAGGGCCTCGATATCGCCCTGTGACCAGGAGGGGCCACCCGGGGTCTTGCCCACCTCGATGACCTCGACGTCCGGGGCGAGCTCGACGTGGGGCGCAAGGCGGTCCCGGACGACGACGTCGGCGCCGGCCAGGAGACGCCGCGCGCGCACCGTCAGCAGGTCGGGGTGGCCCGGGCCACCGCCGACCAGGGTGACGCTGCCGGTCCCGGGTCGGGACCGACGCAGCGGTAGGTCGCCGGTTTCCAGCGAGAGGGCGAGCGCGGCACGTAGGGCCACGGCCCGGCGCGGGTCGCGACCGGCTGTGACCGAGACGACGACGTCGTCGACCCGGGCCACCGCGGGCAGCCAGGCGGCCGACAGGGAGGCGTCGTCGGCGCGGACGCACCAGGTGGCCCGCTCCTCGCACGCCCGGGCTACGTCGTCGTCGACACGTCCGGTGCAGGCGAGCACGAGCCAGGCCCCGTCGACGTCGGAGGCGACAAAGGCGCGCAGCTGCAGCGGTACGTCCGGCATGCCGTCGGCCACCGAGGGGGCGACCACCTCGACCAGGGCGCCGGCCTGCACGAGGGCACGAGCCCGGCGTACCGCGACCGTCCCTCCGCCAACGACAAGGACGCGCCGGTCCCGCAGGTCCAGGTGCAGGGGGAAGCGGGCGGTCACCCGGCCAGGATGTCAGTCCGCGATCAGTGGTGGGCGCCGAGCAGGCCACGCCGCTTCAGGACGTGACGCTCGGCCGGCGCGAAGACGAACAGCTCGACCGCGATGCCGACGAGCAGGATCGAGATGATGCCCGCGACGACGCCTGGCAGGTCGCCGAGGGTGCGGGACTGGTCGAGCAGCTGGCCGTGGCCGGTCCCGAGGTCACCCGAGCTGACGATCAGCTCGGCCGCCATGAGGGAGCGCCAGGAAAAGGCCCAGCCCTGCTTGAGGCCACCCAGGTATCCGGGCAGGGCGGCGGGCAGCAGGACATAGCGCGCGAGCGTCAGGCCGCGGGCGCCGAGGACGTGGCCGACCCGCTGATAGATCGGCGGGACCTGGTCCAGCCCGCTGATCGTGCCGTTGACGATCGACGGGATGGCGCCCATCAGGATGACGAAGTAGAGGGCGCTCTCGTTGAGCTGGAACCACAAGATGGCGGCCGGCACCCACGCGACCGATGGCAGCGACTGCAGACCGCTGATGAGCGGGCGGAAGGCCCGACGCAGCAACGTGATCCGCGCGAGCAGCAAGCCGATGGGGGTGGCGATGACGGCCGAGAGCAGAAAGCCGAGAACGCCCCGCTCCAGGCTCGTGAGGACCGCGTGCTGGATGCGACCGGCCTGCCACTGCCCGAAGAGCGACGCCCAGACCTCCTGCGGCCCCGGCAGCGTGTCAGGTCTGGACGTGACCTCGATAATCTGCCAGACCAGCAGGATCGACAGGAGCGCAAAGGCCGGTGGCAGCGCGCTGGACAGGGTCCTGCGCCACCAGCTCGGCCGGGCTTCGACGGGGCCGGTCTCCAGGGCGTCGAGGCCGGCCTCGAGCTGTGCGCCCCCGCGGTCGGTCTCGATCGCGGGAGCGCTCATGCCAGGACCATCGAGGGCTGGGCATGCCGGCGGATCTCGGTGCGCAGGTGCTCGGTGATGGTGACGGAAAGGGCCGCCACCTCCGGCGACTCGATCCGGCGGGGGTGCAAGATGTCGACCGTGAACTCCTGCACGACGCGGCCGGGGCGCGAGGACAGCAGAACGACGCGCTGGCCGAGCCGGACGGCCTCACGGACATTGTGGGTCACGAAGACGACCGTGGCGCCGACCTCCTCCCAGATACGGGTGAGCTCGTCGTGCAGGACGTCTCGCGTGATTGCGTCGAGGGCAGCAAACGGCTCGTCCATCAGCAGGACCTTGGAGTCCTGTGCGAGGGCGCGCGCCAGGGCGACGCGCTGACGCATGCCGCCGGAGAGCTCGTGCGGACGCTTGTCCCCTGCGCCCTCCAGCCGGACGAGGG
>JANLPD010000553.1:0-3759 GCA_031367045.1 Frankiales bacterium
CAGACTGGACGCGAGGTTTGATCGTTCAAGCCCTGCGAATAAGGCCGGGAGCCCCGTCATCGACGCTGCCCAGAGATTTGTCGCTCGGGGCGGCTCTTGGGAGCCTGACGCGCGCCTTCTGCGCCGCATCGAAGCCGCCGCGCTGGGGCAGCTGTCGTGCCCTCGGGTTCGACTACTTCGGTGACGGACTGTAGGCAAGGCATCAACAGGCAAGGCAGCTAATCGGCTCGGCAGCATAAATGAGCGCAAGCCCCCACGCCCAGCGGCCTGCTTCAGATCTCGACCTGATCGCGTAGAACGGCAGCTTACCGGTGCAGTCAGGAATCTCCGGTCCCGGCCAGAAGGAGTCGCTGGACCTGCGCGCCGGAAGCGGCCGCTCGCGGAACCTGGCAACCGAGCCATCCGTGCGGCCGTGCTGTAGAGGCGCGAATCTTCAAATTTTGCACATTTCGAGCCATCAAACAAACAAAGGTAAGTTCGTTCGTAGGAAGGCGACAAGTAGCCGTTTAAGCTCAGTCGTCGCGTGACTCTATAGCATCGTGGTTCTCGTCCGCCGTAGCGCTCGCGCTACGTGAGGCAGCGGCCGCGATTGGGCCCGTGAACCAAGTCAGTCTAAGGTTAGGGAGGCGACATCAAGCGCTCGATGTCGCCCCGCGACGCGGGAGTCCCGAACAATTCAGCGATCACTCGCTCCGACGTCTCGCCCCTAACCTCCCGAACGTTGGCGAGCCACAGCAGATCAAGGCACCATGTGGCAAGTTCCTGGAAGTGCATCGTCGGTTCGACGAGCCCCTCTGGACTTTGCCCTTCGACGCGGATGAGCAACTCTCTCCACCGCTCGCTCGCGCCAGCCGCCTGAAGCCCCTCAGCTTCGCGACAGGCTGTTTCGCTTGCATCCATCACCCACGATTGAGCGTCGCTGAGCTGGAGCGCCAGTGATCCAACTGCGATCTTCAGCAAGAGCTTGGCGCTTTTGGTGACGTCAACCTCGTGATCGCGCCGCAAATCGAGCCCGCGTCGCGCGGATACCTCCGCCGACGCCAGCAACTCAAGCCGTTCCTTTGCCGGACGTCGAAACAGAACGGCGCGGTGGTACGCAATCGCTGCCTCCATGTCGTAGCTCGAGGCGATCGCCAGCCGCTGGCCATCGTTTGGCTGTGGCCAGAGCGCCCGTCGTAGCTGCAGCGCTTCTTGGTTTCTCAGCTCGACCTCGCGCAGCTGACGGTCCGCACGTTTGACCGCATCCGGTCCGCCGTTGGCGACCAATGCGCGCGCGACTTCGAGCCCGCGCTCGGTCAGGTTAAAGGCTCCTCTGGCAAGGGCGTCTTTGGCTGCGTGCAGCGCATTGCCCACTCCCTCCTGCAACGAGAGGCTCGCCAGTAGCTGACGACGCTTTCTGTAAACGGTCCGGCAAGCCTTGAGGGAGTGGCCTAGACCCTGGAGCCGCTCCCGAGGGGGCAGGTCGGGTTGGATTCGTTCGGAGAACATTGCACCAAGCAAAAGCCCACGCATGGCCTCCGCGTTGGACCAGTGAAGTTGGGCTGCCTCATCCTGCTGAACCGGGACGAGCGCGCGTTGGGCCTCGTCCACCCAACGCAATGCCTGCGCATAGTCCTGCGGCGAGCTACGGTCGGGTGAGCGGTAGACCACGCGGGCACGTGCGACATAGGCCTCGCATAGGGCCTTGCGGGCTTCAACGTCGAGCTCGTTCCCGACTTGCGCCATCACCTCACTGCAGATGAAGTAGTCCTGAGCTGCGGCGACGTCGTCCGTGTTCAGCCTTCTCGCGCCACTATTGCGGAACCACAACGCGACCCAGCCCGTCAAGTCCGGCTCCACCGGCCGGTCTGTCGCAAAAGGGGGCTTCTCATCGCGCCACAAACGCAGAGCCACGGCGCGCACGAGAGCGTGTGCTGACAATGACGACCCGTCAGGCGTTCGACGAAAGAGTCCCAGATGAACCAGGCGATTCACTACCTCATGTCGCTTTGGGCGCCCCTCGAGTAGGTGCCGCATAAACTCGGGAGCGATCTGTGTACCTGCAGGAACGACCGAGATGGCCCGAACCGCCCTGTTGATGTCCCAAGCCCGTCCACGTGCCGCAGCGCGAAGAGCGCCAGACACGGTCGCGGAGATACTTCGGCGATGACCTCCTGGAAGGCTGCCTCCCGCCTCGTCGAGAAAGTCGTCGTCGCCGTCCATGACCTCCTGCACGAGGTCTTCGAGACGCTCGTGTTCTGCCAGCCGCAGGCCGAGGAGATCGAGAGCCATCGGGTGGTGCTGCACCCGGCTGGCAAGCTCCCGGGCGAGTCCCTCCCGCCCACTCCAGGGATCGACCCCAGCCCGGCGTTGCTTGCCTTCAGGGTCCAACGCGCGAGTCAGCAACGCGAGCGACTCAGACGGGTGCAACTGGTCGAGGTCGATCCGGTGGTCGCCCTCGCCCACAAGCGAGCGGTCCTGCGTGGTGACAATGACGGCTACGCCGTCGGCCCGAGGGATCAGGTCGTTGAAACTCATGCCCGCAGGGGCGTCGTCGATCACCAGCAGCAACTGGTTGCCGCCTCCTGCCATCAATGCGCCGATCTGGTCGCGCAGCACACGCCACTTCTCTGGGAGCGCCGTCGGTAACGTCGGCTCGTCAAGCCCGCGCGCCTTCCAATGGTGACGTAGCCAGGCGATAGCGCCCTTGCTGAGCGAGTCGTAGATCTGGTCCTGCTCATGCAGATCGACTGCACTGCCGTCGACCCGGTCACCGCCCGCACCCAGCCACAGAGCCCCGTTCTGAAATGCGGCGGCGAACTGCTCGACAAAGAAGATGGTGAGAAGCGACTTCCCGATGCCGCCGAGCCCGCTTACGACCACGAGACGCTGGTGCTGTGGGTCCCCAACGTTAGGCCGGCTCATGGGGCCGAGCAGCAGCGACTCCAGCCTAAGCAAATCCCCATAGCGACCGGTGAACCTTGTACCGGCCTTCCCAGGGAGTCCCACAATGGGACGCTCGGCGGGCGACCCATCTCTCGCACCGTGTGGCGCAAGCCGGTGGACCTCTCGCACAATGACGCCGAGGACTCTGGGGAGCGAATGCGGCGCCCCGTCCCACTCGGTGGCACGGTGGCTTGTCTCACCTGCTTCGTATAGCAACAGAGCGCGGGGGTCGAGTACCACAATCCGCAGCCGCTCACATGACTCGACCGCGCCCAGCCTAAGGGCGTATAGCATCTCCCAGCGACAAACTGGAGAGCGGCTGTGATTCTCTGAGCCTAGGGCGATGACTACTCGCGACTGCTCAATGCCTCGCTTCAGCTTATCCGCGATGGGATCAAAGTCAGAAATTTGACTGCGGTCGTGCCAGACTTTGAAGCCAAGCTGTTGAAGACCGGCCACGAGCAGGCCCGCGGACTCACTGTCTTTGGACGAGTACGAGACGAATACGTCGAACTTGTCGTCATCGATAGCTGTGTCCACGGTCAGGCCAAAACGTCCGCGACGATGTCGAGCAGGCGCGTGCACCAGGAGTTGAACGGCTCCCGGTCGCCGCGTCGGGGGTGTACCCGGTTACTTAAGATCACGACGCAGTAGTCGCGGGCCGGCTCAATCCAGAGTCGGTTGCCTACAAACCCGGACATGCCGAAGGATCCCTCACCGGGTCGAGTCCCGCCAAGCTCAAAAGTCGGGCTCAACCACCATCCCATCCCGAAGCGCTCGCCGTTGACACCCAGCGACCATTCGGAGGTAGTCTGCAGCGCGTCAGAGTCGCCC
>JANLPD010000572.1:0-1568 GCA_031367045.1 Frankiales bacterium
GATGGTCCGGGCGTTGCACGCGGCCGGCATAGAGGTCTTGTTGGACGTCGTCTACAACCACACCGCCGAGGGCGACGAGACCGGGCCGACCCTGTCGTTCCGCGGGATCGACAACCTGGCCTACTACCGGACGCAGGAAGACCTCTCGCGATACCGGGACTACAGCGGCTGCGGCAACACCCTCGACGTCCGGTCGCCCCACGTCCTGCAGATGATCATGGACTCGCTGCGCTACTGGGTCACCGAGATGCATGTCGACGGGTTCCGGTTCGACCTGGCATCAGCACTGGCCCGCTCGTTCCACGACGTCGACAAGCTGTCGGCCTTCTTCGACGTCATCCAGCAGGACCCGGTCGTGTCCTCGGTCAAGCTGGTCGCGGAGCCGTGGGACGTCGGCGAGGGCGGCTACCAGGTCGGGGAGTTCCCACCGCTGTGGACCGAGTGGAACGGCAAGTACCGCGACACCGTCCGCGACGTCTGGCGTGGCCGCCGCCAGGGAGTCCGCGAGCTGGCCTACCGGCTCTCCGGGTCGAGCGACCTCTACCAGGACGACGGCCGACGGCCCTACGCATCGATCAACTTCGTCACCGCCCACGACGGCTTCACGCTGCGCGACCTGACCACCTATGAGCGCAAAGCCAACGAGGCCAACGGCGAGGGAAACCGCGACGGCGAGAGCGACAACCGCTCCTGGAACTGCGGGGTGGAGGGCGAGACCGACGACCCCGCTGTCGTCGCGCTACGCCGCAGGCAGGCGCGCAACCTGCTCGCCACCTTGTTGCTCTCGACCGGAGTGCCGATGCTGACGATGGGCGATGAGGTCCGGCGCACCCAGCGGGGCAACAACAACGGCTACTGCCAGGACAACGAGCTCTCCTGGATGCCGTGGGACGACGACCCGGATGCGGAGGCGCTGAGGGGGCTGGTCCGCCGCCTGCTGGCCGTGCGGCGCGACCACCCGGTGTTTCGGCAGAAGGCGTTCTTCTCTGGCCGGGCGCTTGGCGAGGACGGTGTGAAAGACCTTGCCTGGTTCGGCCCGGGCGGCCAGGAGCTCACCGACGCCCAGTGGTTCGACCCGGACCTGCAGACCATCGGCATGTACCTCGACGGGCGCGGCATCAAGACCCGCGGGCCGCGCGGCGAGCGCGTGGTGGACCAGTCCTTCCTGGTGCTCCTGCACGCGGGCGCCGAGGATCTCGACGTGGTCCTGCCGGCCGAGCCCTGGGCGCGGTCCTACGAGGTGGTGCTGGACACAGCCGTCGACAGCGCGGACGCCGTCCGGGCGGTCGCGCCTGGCAGCACCCTGTCCCTCGTCGGCCGCTCCGTCGTCCTGCTCCGCGCGGCCCGCTGAGCCAGGCCGTCAACTGAGCAACTGGGCAAGCGGGCAAGCGGTCGGCGCTCAGGCCAGGGCGAGCAGCCCCAAGTCCGTGTCGCCCGGGAGCAGCGCGTGGTGGGGCAGGACGCGCACCGTGTAGCCGAAAGACCCGGCCCGCTCCAGGGGCACCTCCCCCTCGAACCGCAGCAGCCCGTCGTCGCCGGTGCCGGTGAGCGCGAGGGGCACGACCGTG
>JANLPD010000660.1:0-1621 GCA_031367045.1 Frankiales bacterium
AGGTCCGCCATTGGAGCATCGCCTCGATGGCGGGCGTGAAATTGCTGGCGAACGTGCTCATCGCAGCCCCTGCCTGGTGCAGGGGAAGTCCTCCAGCGGCAGGCAGCACTGCCGGGTCTGCTCGCTGGCCAGGGCGAAGTAGCGGCGGGAGGAATTGATGCGGGCATGGCCCAGGATCTGCGCGGCCAGCGGAAGCCCAGCCCCCGACTCGATGAGCCTTGTCCCTGTCGTGCGCCGCAGGGCATGGAACGACCTGCCGTCACCGGCCGCGTGATCGATGCCGGCCCGGGCAAGGCGGCGGCGCATGAGGGTCGAACCGGTTGAGTTCCCCAGCTTCACCCGCGGCGGCTTGAGCCGGACGAACACTTCCGGGGCGCCGCAGTCGGGCCGGCCGTGCAAGATCCACTCAGCGACGGCGTTGCCCGCCAGCGGCAGCAGCGGCAGCACCAGTGGCTTGGATGTCTTGGCCTGGACCAGCCGGATCTCGTCGCGGCGCCAGTCGATCTCGTCCAGCCGCAGTGCGACGATGTCGCAGCAGCGCAGCCCGGTCAAGACCGCCAGCACGACCATCGCGTAGTCCCTCTTCCCGCAGGGGGTCCCGGTCTCGATCCCTTCAAACAGACGGCCGGTCTCCTCACGGGTAAAGCACGGCAGCGCCCGCTCCCGCTGCGGCGCGGCGTGCGCGAGTAGGCCGTCGACGCGGACGTCACTGAGCCCGGCGGCGTTGAGGAAGGCAATGAACCTCTTCACCGACCACACCACGTTGCCGATGCCCGCGGGCCGCCTGGGCGCCATCTCGACCATGAACCCCCGGACGTCGTCAACGGTGACCGAGCCCAGAGCGTCCCGGCCGGCCCGTTCGAGATAGGCCAGGAAAGGCCGGATCTCGCCGGCCAGCACCCGCACCGATCCCGGAGCAGCCTCCTGGCCGACCGCCGCGGCGAATTGTTCCAGGACTTCCCGGGAGCTCTCGCTGAGGCCAGGTTCCGGGCTCATCATCCGCCAGGTCACCCGGCCAGCCCTCTGGAACTCCAGCATCATGCGGGCTGTCTTCACCAGCGCGTTTCGCCTGTTCCGGCCGATCTCACCGTCCCGCGCCCGCTCCTGCTGGCACGCGGTGAACTCGTCGACCACGCTGCCTGACAACACGTCGAAGCCCTGTCCGCCGCAGAACTCCACGACCGCCTCGCAGCACTTGCCGTAGCGAGCGACCGTGTCGCTCGACAAACCCACGCCTTCAACCACGCCGAGCACGGCATCAGCCAGCCCGGACACCATCGACCCCATGGCACTTCCCCTTCATCCGGTGAACCCGCCCGATCGGACGAACACGGCGGCACCATCACCATGAGCGGAAAACGTCAGGGAAGCGCCCCGTTCCGTGCGCGAAGTGACATCGGATTATCCCGACAGGCGACGGTCACCAGAGCGCATCAGCCCAGGTCACAGGCCCATCACGCAGGCAAAGGCGCAGGTATCGGAATAATCTGAGAATCGGAGTAATACCAGTTATTCCGATGTCGGAATAACTGGTATTTGACGGCCGCGCCAGAACTCCTGGCGCTCGCCGCCGACAGACTCGAGCCTGTCTCGGGGGTGCCGTGGTGACCGCGCTCGCGCC
>JANLPD010000005.1:0-5394 GCA_031367045.1 Frankiales bacterium
CGCCATGGCCGAGCAGTTCCTCGCAGTCATCGACCAGATCGCGGTGAGGTGCCGCGAGCCCGGCCCGTTCCTCTACACCGTCTCGGTCTCAGGGATCCGTCGCGTTGATCTCTGAATGTCAGGGAGCTCTCTGTCAGTCCTCGAACTCACCGCGCAGAGCCCGGTCAACCGCGCCTCGTGCTCGCTCCTCGCTGCTCGGGATCAGGTGCGTATAGACGCGAAGCGTGAAGCCTGGGTCGGCATGACCGAGGTAGTCCGACACGGTCCGGATGCTCTCGCCTGCGTCGAGCAGGACCCAGGCGAAGTAGTGCCGGAGCGCATGCATGCCGTTCTCCCTTGTGGCGGGGACGCCGATCTCACGGAGGGCTGGCTTCCAGATGTGATGGTTGAAGTAGTTGCGGTTGATCGGGGCGTGCTCCCTGGCCCTGGTCCAGAACAGCAACTCTGACGACCTTGTCGTCCCGTCCGGCTCGATCCACGGCAGGTCGACCGGCAATGGCGGGAAGCGGATCATGTGCTCTCGCAGCGCGTTGGCGACAATGTCAGGCAGCGGGACCTCGCGCGTCTTACCGCGCTTGGGCGGGGCCAGGACGAGCCGGCTCTGGACGAGCTTGATCTGCTGGCTGACCACGAGGCGTCGCCGTACAAGATCAATCGCATCCGCCGCGAGCCCGAATACCTCCCCTTGCCGCAGCCCGCATCCTGCGGCGACAAGGGCGACGAGTCCGTACCGCTCCGGAAGGGCGCTGACTACAGCGTGAACCTGATCAGTGGGCCACGGGACCACCTGGCGCTGGACCAAGGCCGGAGGCTTGACGGCACCACGTGCCGAACATGGGTTGCGCGGGATAAGCCCGTCCTCGACGGCCGCGGGCAGGATCGGATTGAGGTTGGCGAGCATCACCCGCACGTAGGTCGGGGCGAGGGTGCGTTGCAGACCGCGCAGCCATGACTGGATCTGCGAGGGGCGGATCTCCCGTAGCTCGTAGCCACCGAACGCCGGCACGATGTGCGCCCGCAGCCTCGAAGCAACCGCCTCTCGGCTCGAGGGGTCGAAGGTCTGCGCCTCGAGCCATGCGTGCGCGAAGTCACCGAAGCCCACTCTGCCGGCATCGGGGTCGAGGTAGGTGCCCCGAAGCTTGTCGGTCTCGACTGCGGCCAGGAAGCGCTCGGCGTCCAGCTTCCGCGCAAAGGTCTTGGACCTCGCGCGCCCGTCGGAAGCGTCGTAGCGCGCGAGCCAGCGGCGACCCTTGCCGAAGCGGTCGGTGCGGACGCGCTGACCCTCGACGGTGCGCTCCCACAGGTCCGCGATGTGCGCCACTGGTCACGCCCCACGTCGATGGCCGAGCGAGCCGACCGATCGCGGCCCTGACCACGTGGGTACGGACTCGACACGGGACGCGGCAACGAATTCCTGTAGATCTGTGGATGAGATCCGGACGTGCCGCCCGATCTTGTGAAAGCAGATGCGCCGCTCCGCGATGAGGCGGCGGACGAAGCGTTCGCCGGTGCCCAGGTGCGCGGCGGCCTCGTCGATGGTGAGGAGCTGGTCCATGTCGGCGACCGTGCCTGTGTCACGTCCCGGATCGTGTCCCGGACCTCGCAGGCATCCTCATGGTCGGCGTGTCCGGGCTCCTTGTCGCTGCCCGTGACGACGACGTTCACAGCCGCTCACGTACCGGTCGCACACTTGCATCTGCGATGGCGGTTCGGGCCGCTGCGCGCCCGGACCGCCACGCGCGCGACGTATCCCAGGGGGATACAACTGTGTGGTCGCACCTGGTCCTGGCTCTCGTAGCGCACCAGCGCGCCACGCTTCGCGACGCGGCGCCGCCACTCGACGAACCGAAACGGCCACACGGTCAACCGCAGGTCCACTCGCTGTGGAGCGCTCGGTAGAGGCCGACCGTGAGCGCGGCCAGGTGCGCCCCCGTCGGGGGCGGGTATCCATGACGGCCGAGAGCCTCGGCTACGTCCAACACCAAGGCCATCGTGAAGCGCTCGTCGCTGGACACCATCCACCGCTCGTCACTCCAGTCGTCGTCCACCGGGCTACCTCCTCCCTCCAGGCCCCAGTCCGAGAGTGACCGAAGCGGTCTCGCCGGATCTGCAATGGTCCTGAAGCTGTGGAAAGACGCGCAGGGAGCGAGCGGCGTCGCTCGATCCGGAAGTCCGGATGAGTCGGCCTGGGGCGCGGTGTCGGTGTTACCACCGGTCCGTTTCCCCAGGCCGCTCGCCGAACCCGCCGTGCCAGTCTCCCGGCAACGGGCTCTCCACGGTGTCTGCCGTCAGGCGTGGTTGGTGAGTGGCCATGGGGTTGGGATCTTGTTCCCCCGGTAGACGTACCGGCTGACCGGCATCGTGCTGATCCGGAAGAGGCTGATCCCGTTCGCTTCGATCCGCCACTGCCCGGAAGCGGTGGTCAGATGTCGGCGAACTTGTCCCCAGTTCCAGCGGTGCCGGGTCCTCAACAAGGTGACGATCCTTCGGAACACGAAGTTGTCAATCTTGCTGAAGGTGTCCTTCGCCACGGCGTGCTGGAAGTAGTTGGCCCACCCGCGCATGATCTGACCAAGTCTGGTCAGCAGAGGCGCGAGATCCCACTGCGATGTCCTGTGTGTCAGAGCCCGGATCTTCGCCTTCACCGACTGGACGGGCCGGTCGGCGATGAAGGTATGGACGTAGCTCTTGTTCGACCCTTTCTTGCGTTTCCACCGGATGCGGAAGCCGAGAAAGTCGAACCCGTCGCTCATGTGCACGACCTGGGTCTTGGCTGCGGACAGCCGCAATCCCAAGGGCGTGAGCATGGTGGCGACGTCTTCGCGTAGCGCTTCGGTGTCCGCGCGCGTGCCGTGCACCAAGATCACGAAGTCGTCGGCGTAGCGAACGATCCGCCACGTCGGCGCTCCCTTGGCGCGCCGGGTTTCGCGTTTGGACTCCGTCGACATCGTCCCGCCGGGTTGCCACGGCGCCATCACGTGCTCATCGAGCGCGGACAACGCGATGTTGGCCAGCAACGGGGACAAGATGCCACCCTATGAACAGCGCTGGGTTATGCGAAGCGCCGGGCTGCTACCGCTGGTGGGGGCGATGGTCGCGACCGGACACTGCACATAACCCAGGCGCGGTCAGAGGTTGGCGAGCCAGCTGAGCGGCTCAGGGTCTTGGTTCCACTCGGCCAGGTCGGCGGTGACGACGTCGTCGTAAACGGCTTCGAGAGCCTTACGTTTGGCCTCGGTGGAGGCTCGAGCGTAGATCTCGGTGGTGGACAGGTCGACGTGGCCGAGAATGTCACGGATGTAGGGCAGCGGAACGCCAGCGTCGTAGAGGTGCATGGCCCGACTGTGCCTCAGAATGTGTGGACTGAGGTGAGCGTTGGCGAGCGCCGGATCGGCTGCCCGCGCTTGGTATTTACGAAGGATCCAGGCGATCCCACCGCGGCTGAGTTTGGCCCGGTGCTGGTTGAAGAACACCGGATGATCCTCATGACCGGGGCTGTCCAGGTGCCGCTCGGCCTGGTAGGCGGCCAGCAGCGCCGTCGTGTTGCCGCCCAGCGGGACGTGACGGCTCTTGCGGCCCTTGCCGGTCAGGGCAGCCATTGCCGGGTGATCGAGGCGGATGTCACGCACGGTCAGATCGGCGAGTTCTTGAACCCTGGCCGCGGTGTCATAGAGAGTGGCCAGCAATGTCGCGTCTCGTCTGCCGTTGCGGGTGGACCGGTCGGGTAGAGCGAGCAGCTCGCGGGTCTGGGCGACGCTCAGGTGGGCCACGGCCGGGCGGTCCTGCTTGCTGGCAGGAATCGCCAGGATGTCCTGGCAGCACGCCATGCGGGCCGGGTCCTGCGATTGCATCCAGGAGAAGAACGAGTCGATCGCGGCCAGACGCTGGTTGCAGGTCGACGGACTGTTGTGCCGGTTGGTGCGTAGCCAGCCGAGGAACCCGGTGATGGCGGCGGCGTCGATCAGCTCGAGGGTGAGCTTGTCCGGCGGGATGGACCGCTCGTCGCGGAAGTAGCAGATCAACAGTTTGAACGCGTCGCGGTAGGAGACGATCGTGTTGGTCGAGTAGCCGCGCAACCCGGCCAGGTGGCTGGTCAGGAACCGGCGCAGCAGGACCGCGAAGTCAGTGGCCATCACGCGGTCCTGCCGTGACGGGTGGGACGACATCGCCGATCATCTGCTGCACCCGGGTGGTGATGTCCGGGTAGGACTCGGCGGTCAGGTGCAGGTAGTAGGCGGTATCGGCCAGCGACGAATGGCCCAGGTAGGTCTGCAATACCGGCAGCAGCGCGCCGACGTCTTGCCCCTGGGCGAACCACCGCCGCAGGTTGTTGACCGCCATCGTGTGGCGCAGATCGTGCACCCTCGGGCCGTGCCCGGGTCCTCCATGGGAGATGCCCGCCTGCCATAGAAACCGACGGAAGTTGTGGTAGACGTTGCCGAGTGTGAGCGGCTGGCCGGGCGTGCTGCCGGGGAAGAACCACTCCCGCCTGCCCGGCTGTCCGGCGACCTGGGTGTGGTAGCGGGCGAGCCTTTCACGTAGCGCGTCGGAGACGGGCAGCTGCCGGTCCTTGCCGCCCTTCGCGTCGCGGATCTGCAACACGCCGGTGTCGATGTCGACGTCACCAACACGGAGCAGGCGGGCCTCCGAGCAGCGCAGACCGCAGGCGTAGATCGTGCGGAACAGCACCGGCATGACCAGGTGGCGCAGCGGAACCTGGCTGCAGTAGTGGCAGCGGTCAGTCTGCGTGAACAGCGCCGCCGTCTCCCGGTCGGTGTAGATGTGCGGGACGTACCGGACCGGCCGCGGCAGCGCGGACCTGGGCAGCAGGTAGGCCGCCACGCCTCGCCGACCCAGCCAGCGGGCAAGCGCCCGCACCGGCGCGACCAGGCCCTGCAGGGTCGCGGGCGTCACTGCCCGACGCCGCGCCGCGACGATCCACGCCTGCACCGACGCCTCGGTGAGTGTGTCCAGCCCGGGGAACTGGCTGCGGTTGAACGCCTCGAACCGAGCCAACACCCTCGCCTCGGCGTCGTACTTGTAGCCGACCGCACGTTTCTCGACCACCAAGGCCGTGATCGCCTCAGCGAGCGTGACGTCGGCGCTCACCGAGCCACCGCCGGAGTCGGTGCGTCCGGGTCCAGGGCGCAGGCGGCCAACAAACGCAGCGAAGATTTCAGGTAGACGCCCGTGGACGCGACACGCTGGTGACCCAGGATGTCGGCGATCTGCTCGACCGGCGTGCCATTTTCAAGCAGCCGAGTCGCCAGCGTGTGCCGCAGCGAGTGCATGCCGTGGCGGCGTTCGGGACCCAACCGAACATGCGCCACTCGGGCGTGCTTGGCCAGGATCTGGTGCAGATGATCCTGGTCGGAGAACGGGCCTATCGGGGCG
>JANLPD010000012.1:0-3750 GCA_031367045.1 Frankiales bacterium
CCTGTCGTGGGGCGGTCCGCTCGCCCGCACGGTCCGGGATGCGGCTGCGCTGCTGGACGCCATGGCCGGCCCGATGCCCGGCGACCCCCACTGGGCGCCGCCGCCGCCGAGGCCCTTCCTGTCCTACGCGGACGAGGAGCCGGGGCGGCTGCGAATCGGTCGCTACCGCGAGCCCGTCGTCGGCGACGCCGTTGTCCACCCGCACGTCATCGAGGCCTACGACGCCGCGACCGCCTTGCTTGTCGAGCTGGACCACGAGGTGACCGACATCGCGCCCCCGTTCGGGATCGAGATGATCCCGTCCTTCGAGGTCCTCTGGTCGGTGAGCGCCGCGGGTGTCCCGGTCGACCCCGCGCAGGAGCACCTCCTGCAGCCGCTGACCCGCTGGCTGCGCGAGCGCGGCCGCGCGATGTCGGCAACCGACTTCACCGATGCCGTGGCGACGCTGCAGAGTGCGTCGCGCGCGGCGATCATCGCGACCTCGGCGTACGACGTGGTCCTGACGCCCACCCTCGCCCAACCTCCCGCGCCCGTCGGCTGGTTCCGGGAGGTGGCGCCGGCCGAGGAGTTCGAGCGGATGAAGACGTGGACGCCGTTCACCGCGACCTACAACATGACCGGGCAGCCGGCGATGAACGTGCCGCTGCACTGGTCACCGGACGGACTGCCGATCGGCGTCATGCTCGTCGGTCGGCCTGCGGACGAGGCGACGCTGATCAGCCTGTCAGCGCAGCTCGAGCAGGCCCGGCCGTGGCGCGACCGGCACCCGGCGCTGTGGTGACGCGGCTGCGTCCCGTGCGCGAGGCCGACCTCGCGCGGCTGGCCGCCTGGGCGGCCGAGCCCACCTCGGAGTACGACGACTTCAGCGGGCCGCCACCTCCCGGCGTCGTCGACGCCCCGCGGGTCAAGCCGCCAGGCTTCGGGGAGCTGGTCGTCACCGACGACGACGACGTCCCGCTCGGGACGGTCGGGTGGCACACCGTGCACTACGGCCCCGGCAGCGGGTCGACGGCGCTGTCGATCGGCATCTCGTTGCGGCCGGAAGCGCGCGGCCTGGGCCATGGCAGCCGGTCGCAGCGGATGCTCGCCGATTACCTGTTCGCGACGACGCGGGTCAACCGGGTGGAGGCGTCAACGGACGTGCGCAACGTCGCTGAGCAGAAGGCGCTGGAGCGCGGGGGGTTCACCCGCGAAGGCGTCATGCGGGGAGCGCAATGGCGGCAGGGCTCCTGGCACGACCTCGTCGGCTACGCGCGCCTGCGCGGCGAGCCATGACCGAGCCCGAACCACTTGCCCTGCTCGCGGCCGCGCACGGTGTCGCCACCTGCTACCACGACTGGGCCGGTCGGCGGATCGACGTCGGGAGGCCAGCGGTCGTAGCGGCGCTGGCCTGCCTCGACGTCGACGCATCGACGCCACTGGCGGTCGCCGACGCTTTGCACGAGGTCGAGGCCGCACCCTGGCGGCGGCTGCTCCCGCCCGTGGTGGTTGTGCGTGGCAGCACGGGCGACGTCGAGGTCCACGTCGACGAAGGCACCGACGTCGTGCTGTCCGTTCTGCTCGAGGACGGCGACGTCGGGCGCCCGCCGATGTCGGGCGTCGTCACCGAGCGGCGGCTCGGCCGGGTCCGGCTGCACGTCGAGCTGCGAGACCTGCCCGAGGGCTGGCACCTGCTCAGGGCGGTCGCCGGCGATCAGACAGCGCAGGCGGTGCTGCTCGTCGCCCCGCCGTCGCTGCCGGTCTTGTTGGAGCGCCGTTGGGGGTGGATGGTCCAGCTCTACGCACTGCGCAGCGAGCGGTCCTGGGGAGTGGGCGACTACGCCGACCTCAGGACGGTTCTGCAACGCACCGCCGCCGACGGCGCACGGGTGCTGCTCCTGAACCCCCTGCACGCAGAGACGCCGGTGCTGCCGATCACGCCGTCGCCGTACTCCCCGTCGTCGCGGTTGTTCCGCTCCGCCGTTGCACTCGCCGTCACCGAGGTGCCGGGGTCCCTCGAGGTCCGCGCGGCGGTGGCGGCCCTGCAGCCCGAGACCGACCCGGAGTGGGTCGACCGCGACGGCGCCTGGACCGCCAAGCTGGCGGCGCTCGAGCTGCTCTGGGAGGAGCACCGCGACGACCCGGTCGAGGACCGGCCGGGGCTCGCCGACCTCGGCCTGTTCTGCGCGCTGGCTGAGCAGCACGGCGTCCCGTGGCAGCGCTGGCCGCAGGAGCTGCAGCGGCCGGACGGGCTGGGCGTCCCCGCGGCCCGGGCGGCTCACGCCGACCGGGTCGCCTTCTGGCGCTGGGTGCAGTCCCTGGTCGAGCAGCAGCTCGCCGCCGCCTCAGCTGCGGCCCCCGACGTACTCGTCCTGCACGACCTTGCGGTCGGCGTCGACGCGGGTGGCGCCGATGCCTGGATGCTCCAGGACGTGATCGCGCTGGGCGCGACGGTCGGAGCGCCGCCGGACTCGCTCAATCAGAAAGGCCAGGACTGGGGGCTGCCACCGTGGCGGCCGGACCGGCTGCGCGAGCAGGGCTACGGCCCCTTCCGCGACATGGTCCGGGCCTGCCTGCGGTCCGCCGGTGGCCTGCGGATCGACCACGTCATGGGGCTGTTCCGGCTCTGGTGGGTGCCCGCGGGTGCGACGGCCGCCGAGGGAACCTATGTCCACACCGACGCGGACGCCCTGCTCGCCGTTCTTGCCCTCGAAGCGACGCGGGCCGGCGCGATCGTCGTGGGCGAGGACCTCGGCACCGTCGAGGAGTCGGTGCGCTCTGCCCTGTCCGATACCGGGGTGCTGGGCAGCGCCGTCCTGTGGTTCGAGCGGGAGTCCTCGGGTGTCTTCCTCCCGCCAGACCGCTGGCGCCCCGACGCGCTGGCCTCGGTGACCACGCATGACCTGCCCACCGCCGCGGGCTGGCTGGCCGAGGAGCACGTCAGGGTCCGGGCCGAGCTCGGTCAGCTCGGCCACCCGGTCGAGCAGGAGCAGCAGCGCGTGCGGGCAGAGCGGGCCGCGCTCCTGGACATGCTCGAGCGGACCGGCCTGCTGACGGCGTACGGCGGCGACGTGGTCCTCGCCCTGCACGGCGCGCTGGTGGCTTCCCCGTCCTGCATCGTGCTGGCCGCCCTGGGTGACGCCGTCGGCGACCTGCGGCAACCCAACCTGCCCGGGACCATCGATGAATACCCCAACTGGCGGCTCCCCGTCGCCGACGGCTCCGGGCGCTGCCTCGGCCTGGTCGAGCTGCTCGACCACCCCGGTGTGCGGCGGCTCGCCCGCCTGCTCGCCGACGGCATGGCGGTGGTCCGATAGCGTGTCGGCGACCCACCGGCCTGGTGGCCGTCGCGAGCCTCCAGCTGCCCGAGGAGTGAGATGCACCGACAGAGCGTGCGCCCTGCCCTGGCGTGCCTGGCCGCCGTGTCGCTGTCCGTCCTGCTCTCGGCCGGGCCCGCCCTGGCTGCCGAGATCGGGGACCAGCCGGCGCCGAAGGTCGGCGTCGTCAAGACGCTGCTGCTGTTCGTGCTCGCCCCCGCAGCAATCACGTTCGCGATCGCCGCGGCGGTCTGGCTGCCAGGGATGGTTCGCGGGACGCGCTACCGGCCGTCGCGCGGCTGGACCGCCGCGCCCGTGTGGTTCGCCGGCCCCCCCGACCCGGCGACCGCCGTCCAGGATGCCGACGCCGGCGACGTCGTGAGGGGTGGTGCACGTGGTGACTGGTAAGGACGAGGGCCTGTCGCCCCGCCAGCAGGAGCGCATCGCGACGGCC
>JANLPD010000103.1:0-5882 GCA_031367045.1 Frankiales bacterium
CCGTGGTCCACCGGGTCATGGCCCAGGGCGCGCAGCCGCTGCACCAGCGCTGCCTTCAGCGCGAAACCGGCATGGTCAGAACCAAGGTGCACCCGCATCCCGCGATCATGCCAGGGTGGACGGGTGACCTCGGTGCTGGGCCTGGACGGCTGCAAGGGAGGCTGGGTAGGTGCCCTGGTCGCCTCGGACGGCGCCATCAGCTGGCACTTCTTGCCCGACGTACGGGCCGCACTGGACCTGGCCGTCGACGTCATCGCGATCGACATCCCCATCGGCCTGCCCGAGTCAGGGGGGCGGCAGTGCGACCGGCTCGCCCGCGCCCGGCTGGGCCCCCGCGGATCCAGCGTCTTCCCGGCACCGGTCCGCGCGGTCCTGGCCGCCAGGACGTACGCCGAGGCCCGGCTGCTCTCCGTCAGTGCGCACGGCGTCTCGCTGTCGGCTCAGTGCTTCGGAATCGTGCCCAAGATCCGCGACGTCGACGAGGCGCTGCGACCTGCGGACCACCGCCGGGTGGTGGAGGTCCACCCCGAGGTGTCGTTCCGGGCGCTCGCCGGCCGGGACCTGGCCCGCAAGAAGTCAGCGGGGGGCGCGCTCGCCCGCATACAGGTGCTGCAGGCCTGCTTTCCGGCAATCCCGGAGGATGTGCCCGAGCAGGCAGCGCTGGACGACGCACTCGACGCGCTGGTGTGCGCCTGGACAGCTCAGCGGTGGGCCCGCGGCGCGGCCGAGGTGCTCGGCGACGAGCTCGACGCGCTGGGCACCCCCATGCGCATCGCCATCTGAGGGCCGGCTCAGAGCTGCAGAGACTTGACCTCGAGAAACTCCTCCTGGCCGCGCTCGCCGAGCTCGCGGCCGTTGCCGCTCTGCTTGTAGCCGCCGAAAGGCGCGATCGGGTTGAAGCGCCCACCGTTGACGTCGACCATCCCGGTGCGCAGCCGGCGCGCGACCCGTACCGCCCGCTCCTGGTCGCCCGAGAAGACGCCGCCGGCCAGACCGTAGGGCGTGTCGTTGGCGATCCGCACGGCCTCGTCCTCATCGGCGTAGGGCACGACGGCGAGCACCGGACCGAAGACCTCCTCCTGCTCGAGCGCCGAACCGGGCTGCACGTTGGCGAAGACCGTGGGCTTGACGTAGTAGCCGGTGGGCAGCCCCTCGGGCGCCTCAGCACCGCCCGTGACAAGGGTCGCGCCGTCGGCGATGGCCTGCTCGATGTAGCCGCGGACCCGGCTGCGCTGGTTGCTGTTGGCGAGCGGGCCGATGCGGGTGCCGTCGGCGTCGGGGGCACCGACGGTGTACTTCTGCGCGCCGGCCTTGACGAGGGCGACGACCTCGTCGTGCTGGGCGGCCGGAACGAGCATCCGGGTCCAGGCCGTGCAGGTCTGACCGCCGTTGATGAAGCAGTTGGCCAGCCCCACCTTGACAGCCTTCGCCAGGTCGGCGTCGTCCAGGATGACGAAGGCACTCTTGCCGCCGAGCTCCAGCGCGACCCGTTTGACCGTCGCGGACGCCACTTCGGACACCCGCTTGCCCGCGGCAGTCGAGCCAGTGAACGAGACCATGTCGACGTCGGGGTGGGCGGCGATCGCCTCGCCGACCACGGAGCCAAGACCGGTCACCAGGTTGAACACCCCAGCTGGCAGGCCGACGGTGTTGAAGATCTCGGCGAGGACGAAGGCCGACAGCGGCGCGACCTCGCTGGGCTTCAGGACGACGGTGCAGCCGGCGGCGAGGGCAGCGGCCACCTTGGCGACCACCTGGTGCAGGGGGTAGTTCCAGGGGGTGATGGCTCCTACGACCCCGATGGCCTCCCGCACGACAAGGGAGTTCTTCACCTGCTCCTCGAAGGAGTAGGTCTCGAGCAGCTCGCCATAGGAGCGCAGCACGGTGACCGGGTTGCCCACCTGCACCGCGAGGGAGAAGGCCAGCGGCGTGCCCATCTCGGTGCAGATGAGCCGCGCCACCTCTTCCTTGCGGGCCGAGAGGGCGTCTGCGGTGGCGGCGAGCAGCCTGGCCCGCTCCGTCACCGTCGTGATGGACCAGCCCTCGAAGGCAGCGCGCGCGGCTCTGACTGCTGCATCGACATCGGCGGCGTCGCCCGCAGGGACGGTGGCTATCTGCTGCTCCGTTGCGGGGTTGACGACGGGGATCGGCGCACGGCCCGTAGCAGCGACCCATGCGCCGCCGATGAAGAAACTGTCCCTGGGCTCGCTCATGGCGGTGACCGTAGTCCCCGCGCCAGGACCTTCTGCCGAGAGGAGCCGTGCCCGACGTGGGAGGATTGCCCGAAAGCAGCCGTGCAAGAGGAAGGCACTACGTGACCACCGGCAACAACCTCACCCGCGCCGAGGCCCACACCCGGGCAGGCTTGCTCGCGGTGTCGTCGTACGACGTGGTCCTGGACTTAACGGATGGCTCCGGCGAGAAGCCGGGCGAGACCACCTTCCGGAGCACCGCGACGGTGCAGTTCACCTGCCGGGAGCCGGGTGCGACCAGCTTTATCGAGCTCACCGCGCCGGCACTGCACAGCGCGACCCTCAACGGCCGCGCGGTCGAGGGCTTCGACGGCAACCGCCTCGTCCTCACCGATCTTGCCGAGGACAACGTGCTCGTCGTGGACGCCGAGTGCGCCTACATGCGCACCGGCGAGGGCCTGCACCGCTTCGTCGACCCGGTCGATGGTGGCGTCTACCTCTACAGCCAGTTCGAGACGTACGACGCCCACCGCATGTACGCCTGCTTCGACCAGCCGGACCTCAAGGCGGTCTTTCGCTTCACGGTGCAGGCGCCGGTGGACTGGGTTGTCGTCAGCAACGGTGCGGTCGCGGACCAGCCCGCCGAAGGGCTTGCGGGGACCTGGACGTTCGGCTGCACGCCGCGGATGTCGACCTACATCACCGCGATGGTGGCCGGCCCTTACGCCCACGTCCACGACGAGCACGACGGCATCCCGCTGGGGATCTACTGCCGCGCCTCGCTGACGCAGCACCTCGACTCGGACGACCTGTTCCTGGTTACCAAGCAGGGCTTCGACTTCTACCACCGCGAGTTCGGCTACCGCTACCCGTTCGGCAAGTACGACCAGCTGTTCGTGCCGGAGTTCAACGCAGGTGCGATGGAGAACGCCGGGGCGGTGACCTTCCTGGAGGACTACGTCTTCCGCTCCAAGGTCACCGACGCCGCCTATGAGCGCCGCGCGGAGACGGTCCTGCACGAGATGGCCCACATGTGGTTCGGCGACCTCGTGACCATGCTCTGGTGGGACGACCTGTGGCTCAACGAGTCCTTCGCGAGCTACGCCGCCGTCCTGTGCCAGGCGGACGCGACCCGCTGGACCAACGCGTGGACAACCTTCGCCAACACCGAGAAGACCTGGGCCTACCGCCAGGACCAGCTGCCCTCCACCCACCCGGTCGCCGCAGACATCGCCGACATCGAGGCCGTCAAGGTCAACTTTGACGGGATCACCTACGCCAAGGGCGCTTCGGTGCTCAAGCAGCTCGTCGCATGGGTCGGCCAGGAGGCTTTCCTGGCCGGACTGCGGGTCTACTTCGCACGGCACGAGTACGGCAACACGGTGCTCGCCGACCTGCTCGTGGCGCTCGAGGAGTCGAGCGGGCGCGACCTGTCCGGCTGGTCCGCCGAGTGGCTCGAGACCGCGGGCTGCAACACGCTGCGCGCGGCCCTGGAGACCGACCCCGACGGCACCATCTCGGCCTTCTCGGTCCTGCAAGAGGCTCCCGCCGAGTGGCCCACGCTGCGCAGCCACCGAATCGCGGTCGGTTTCTACGACCTCGTCGACGGCCACCTCGTACGCACCCACCGCGAGGAGCTCGACGTCGTCGGCGCCAAGACCGAGGTTGGTGCGCTCGTCGGGCGACGCCAGCCGGACCTGGTGCTCGTCAACGACGACGACCTGACCTTCGCCAAGATCCGGCTGGACGAGCGCTCGCTCGCGACGCTGGTCACCCATGTCGGCGACTTCGAGGACTCCCTGCCCCGCACGCTGTGCTGGGCGGCTGCCTGGGACATGACCCGCGACGCCGAGCTGGCGGCCCGCGACTACGTCGCCCTCGTGCTGGCGGGCATCGGTCGCGAGAGCGACATCGGGGTCGTGCAGACGCTGCTGCGCCAGGCGCAGTCGGCGCTCATGCTGTTCGCCGACCCAGCCTGGACGCCGACCGGCCGGGCCCTGCTTGCGACGGCTGCCTTCGAGGCGGTCAAGGCGGCTGAGCCCGGCAGCGACCACCAGCTGGCCTGGGCCCGCACCCTGGGCTCCACCGCCTCGACCCCCGAGCAGGTGACCCTGCTGAAGGGGCTGCTCTCCGGCGAGGCGAAGGTGCCTGGGCTGGCGGTCGACACGGAGCTGCGATGGCACCTGCTCGTCAGGCTGGTCGTGCTCGGCGCCGACGGCGAGGACGCGGTCGAGGCCGAGCTGCAACGCGATCCCACCGCCGCTGGGCAGCGGCACGCCGCGGCGGCCCGCGCGGCTCGCCCGACACCGGTGGCCAAGCAGGAGGCGTGGCAACTCGTGGTCGAGCAGGAGCAGCTGCCCAATGCTGTGCAGTCGGCGGTCATCGGCGGCTTCAACCTGGTCGAGGACACCGCACTGCTGGAGCCGTTCGTCGAGAAGTACTTCGCGGCGATCGCTGACATCTGGGCGACCCGCACGGCGGAGATGGCCCGCGACGTCGTCGTCGGCTGCTACCCGACAAGGCTCGTCTCCCCGGCCGTTGTCGAACGGACCGACCACTACCTGCAGCAGGCCGCTCTCCCGCCGGCGTTGCGCCGGCTGCTGCTCGAGGCCCGCGACGGCACCGTCCGGGCGCTACGCGCCCGAGCCCACGACGCCGCTTGCTGAGCAGCCAGCTAGTGGCCCTGGCCCTGGGTGAGGGCGAGCTGTGAGTGACCCGCGTCGATCGCCGGCAGCGGGTCGCGGCGCCCGGCCGAGTCGGCGATCTGGCGCAGGCCGTTGACGATCCCGCCAGCCAGGTTGCCGCCGCCGAAGTCACTGATCATTGACATCACCGCGAGGGCGGCAACGCGGTCCGGCACTCGGCGCCGGACACCGGGGCCGGTGACCACCTCGACCTTGCGCTGGCCTGGAGCGACGACGATCAGCACGGCGCTGTGGCTGCGCTCGCCGAGAGCGGCGTGCAGCTTTTCGGCGGCGGCCCGGAACTGCGACAGGTCGCTGATCTCAAGGTCGCCGACGAGGGCGGAGACGTCCAGGCCGTTGTCCTGGCGGCAGGTGTCGATGGCCGTCGCGATGCGCTCCTGCTGGCGGGGCGACAGGCCCTCGTCCTTACCAGTCGCCACGTGCGCCACCCCTCACGACGTCGCCGGCGTCGGCATCCTGGACGGCGGTCGCCGGGTCGGGGGGACCGGCGAACCACACGGGCGCGGCGGTCCAGCCGCGCGACGGCCGGTAGCGCGTCCCGCGGACCATCCCTGGCAGCCAGACCCCGGCGGCGATCGCGAACGTGATTGCTGCGGGGGCGAGCACGAACAGCAGCAGCGTCTTGACGACGCCGACCTTCGGCGCCGGCTGGTCGCCGATCTCGATGGCCAGCGCGGGCCCGGCCGAGAGCAGGACGGTCAGCGACGCGGCGGCGAGGCACACCAGAGCGGAGCGCACGCTCTGTCGGTGCATCGGACTCCTCGGGCAACTGTGGGCTCGCGACGGCCACCAGGCCGGCGGGTCGCCGACACGCTATCGGACCACCGCCATGCCGTCGGCGAGCAGGCTGGTGAGCCGCCGCACACCGGGGTGGTCGAGCAGCTCGACCAGGCCGAGGCAGCGCCCGGAGCCGTCGGCGACGGGGAGCCGCCAGTTGGGGTATTCATCGATGGTCCCGGGCAGGTTGGGTTGCCGCAGGTCGCCG
>JANLPD010000108.1:0-2606 GCA_031367045.1 Frankiales bacterium
GGTGCTCGCGGACGATGCCCAGCTGTCGATGGCCGAGGTGACCTACGGGCTGGTCCCCGACCTGGCCGGCACCGGGCCGCTCGTGCGGCTGGTCGGCGAGGCGAAGGCGCTCGAGCTGTGCGCCACCGGCCGGCGGCTGTCGGCCGGCGAGGCTGCTGCCGTCGGGCTGGCCAACCTCGTCGTACCCAGGGCGCAGCTTGATGAGGCCGCACGTGAGCTCGCCGCCGCCCTGCTTGCCTCCCCGCGGGACGCCGTCGTGGAGGTAAAGGCGCTGCTCCGCGGTGCTGGGTCGCGCACCGATGACGAGCAGTGCGAGGCTGAGCGCCGTGCGCAGGTGAGGCGCCTGCGCGATCTCGCTGACACCCTGGAGTGACCGCGTGGACCTGTCGCTGAGCCCCGAGCAGGAGGCCGTACGCAAGGCCGTCAAGGAGTGGGTGGACGACGTCGTCACGCCGCTGTCGCTCCAGAACGACCGCGAGGAGCGCTTTCCGCAAGAAGCCCTCGACGGGCTGCGGCAGACCGGTTTCATCGGGCTGTCGATCCCCGAGCAGTACGGCGGTGGCGGTGGCGACCCGATGAGCTACGTGCTGTCCATCGAGGAGCTCGGTCGCGGCGATGCCAACGTGCGCTCGATCGTGTCCGTGCACCTGGGCCTGGTGGCCGGGTCCATCGATCGGTGGGGAACGCAGGAGCAGAAGGACCGGTGGCTGCCCGCGATGGCCACCGGACAGATCCTTGGCTGCTTCGGCCTCACCGAGCCCGACTTCGGCTCCAATCCGGCCGACCTGCAGGCGAGCGCGGTCAAGCAGCCCGACGGTGGCTACGTCCTGAACGGCACCAAGATCTTCATTACCAACGGCAGCATTGCCGGGGTCACCTTGTTCATGGCGCGCACCGGCGGGCCTGGTGCCCGCGGCGTGAGCGCGTTCCTGGTGCCGAACGACAGCCCCGGCTTTGCGTCCAAGAAGATCCACGGCAAGCTCGGCCTGCGGTCCTGCGACACCGCCGAGCTGGTCCTGCGCGACGTCAAGGTCGGCCCTGAGGCGCTGCTCGGTGGCGAGGAGGGCAAGGGCATCCGAGTCGCCCTGACCGCGCTCAACGATGGTCGGATGTCGCTCGGCGCCTCCTGCACGGGGCTCGCGCAGGCGGCCCTGGACGCGATGGTGAAGTACACGACCGAGCGCAAGCAGTTCGGCAAGGTCATCGCCGCCCACCAGCTCGTGCAGGAGCTCATCGCCGACACCGCGGTCGAGGTCGACTGCGCCCGGCTGCTCACCTGGCGGGTCGCCGACGTCAAGACGCGGGGTGAGGACTACTCGCTCGCTGCAGCCAAGGCGAAGTACTACGCGAGCGAGGCCAGCGTGCGGGCGGCGAACAACTGCGTGCAGGCCCACGGCGGCTACGGCTACATCGACGAGTACCCCGCGGGGAAGTACCTCCGCGACGCGCGTGTTACGACACTGTACGAAGGCACCAGCCAGATCCAGAAGCTCATCATCGGGCGCGCACTGACCGGGGTCTCAGCGTTCTAGGGCCATCGACGGCTTGAGAGGTGGGCTCGTGGGACCTGGTCCAGGTGCCCCTTGGGCGATGATGCGGTCGTTCCAGCGGGACAGCGCGGTCACCGAGACCAAGCTTGCGAAGGGGACAGTCAAGCGGATCGTGCGCTTCGCGGCGCCCTACCGCAGCCAGTTGTTGGCGTTCCTGCTCGTCATCGTGATCGACGCCGTGGTGGCAATCGCGCCGCCCCTCGTCCTGAAGAAGATCATTGACGACGGCATCGGGACCAACCCGCCGGCGACCGGGCGACCCGGGCTCGTGCTGGGGCTCGCGCTGTTCGTCGCGGGCCTGTCACTGTTCGATGCCGTGCTGTCGCTGGTCAACCGCTACTACTCAGCCCGCATCGGCGAAGGCCTCATCTACGATCTGCGGTCACAGGTCTACGGCCACGTTCAGCGGATGCCGATCGCCTTCTTCACCCGGACCCAGACCGGCGCCCTGATCAGCCGGCTCAACAACGACGTCCTCGGTGCCCAGCAGGCCTTCACCGGCACTTTGTCCAACGTCGTGAGCAACGCGATCGGCGTCGTGCTGACCCTGACCGTGATGTTCATCCTTTCCTGGCAGATCACGTTGCTGTCGCTGGTGCTGCTGCCGGTGTTCATCCTCCCGGCGAAGATCGTGGGCAAGCGGCTGCAGGCGCTCACCCGGGAGAGTTACGGCCTCAACGCCGAGATGAACAACTCGATGACCGAGCGGTTCAACGTGTCAGGGGCCCTGCTGGTCAAGCTCTTCGGGCGACCCGAGCAGGAGGAGCGGGCGTTTCGCGACAAGGCTGGGCGGGTGCGCGACATCGGCATCACCTCGGCGATGTACGGCCGCGTCTTCTTCGTCGCCCTCACCACCGTCGCCGCGCTCGCCACCGCGCTCGTCTACGGCGTCGGCGGCACGTTCGCGGCCAACGGCTCGCTCAAGATCGGCACCGTCGTCGCCCTCGCCGGCCTGCTGACCCGGCTGTACGGTCCGCTCACCGCGCTGTCCAACGTCCGGGTCGACGTGATGACGGCGCTCGTCAGCTTCGAGCGGGTCTTCGAGGTGCTCGACCT
>JANLPD010000112.1:0-9231 GCA_031367045.1 Frankiales bacterium
AGCGGCTCCGGGAAGACCACGCTGATGCGTGCGCTCGTGGGAGTTCAGAGCAACGTGACCGGCACCGTGATGGTGCTCGGGCAACCAGCCGGATCGACTGGCCTGCGCAGGAAGGTCGGCTACGTGACGCAGAGCCCAGCCGTCTACGGCGACCTGTCGGTGTGCGAGAACCTCCGCTACTTCGCCGACGTCCTCGGTGCCCCGGACGGCCACGTCGCCAAGGTGCTGGCCGAGGTCTCGCTGACGAGGCAGTCCGACCAGCTCGTCTCGACCCTTTCTGGCGGCGAGCGGGCCCGCGTCTCGCTCGGCAGCGCCCTGCTCGGCGACCCCGAGCTGCTCGTCCTCGACGAGCCGACGGTTGGCCTCGACCCAGTCTTGCGGCGCGACCTCTGGGAGCTGTTCCACGACCTTGCCGGCAACGGGGCGACACTGCTCGTCAGCAGCCACGTCATGGACGAGGCCGCACGTTGCGATCGGCTGCTGCTCATGCGCGAAGGCCGGCTGGTGGCCGACGACACGCCAGAGGGGCTGCTGGCCAGTACGGGTGCTGCGAACGTCGAGGACGCGTTCCTTCGCCTCGTCGAGGGCGGCTCGAAATGACGGCCCGCGTCACCCTGGCCACCGCGCGGCGGGTCCTCACCCAGCTGCGCCGCGACCGCCGCACTCTGGCGCTGCTCCTGGTCGTCCCGATCGTGCTGCTGACGCTGCTCCGCTACGTCTACGACCAGGAGCCACGGGTCTTCGACCACGTCGGGGGTCCGCTGCTCGCGCTGTTCCCCTTCATTACGATGTTCCTGGTGACGTCCGTGGCGATGCTGCGTGAGCGCACGAGCGGCACCCTGGAGCGCCTGCTCACCACTCCGCTCGGTCGTGGAGACCTGCTTGTTGGCTACGCCATCGCCTTCGGTCTGCTGGCGGTCGTCCAGACGACAGTCGCCTCAGCGGTCGCCCTCGGCCCGCTAGGCCTCGACGTCGCCGGCTCGACGGCCCTCGTGGTCCTGCTGGCCGTGCTCGACGCCCTGCTCGGCATGGCGCTCGGGCTGTTCCTGTCGGCGTTCGCCCGCAACGAGTTCCAAGCAGTGCAGTTCCTCCCGGCTGTTGTCCTTCCGCAGCTCCTGCTCTGCGGCCTGTTCGCCGATCGTGACACGATGGCGGCGCCCCTGCGATGGGCGTCGGAGGCCTTCCCCTTGACCTATGCCGTCGACGGCATGCAGCGCGTGACGGCGTCGAGCGCGGTGACCGGCGCGCTGGTCATCGACCTCGCGGTCGTGGCCGGCGCCTCGCTGCTGTCCCTCGCCCTCGGAGCCGCGACGCTCCAGCGCCGCACGGCCTGACGGTCAGTCCGCCGCTCGATTCGGCTCGGCGAAACGCGCCAGTGCGATCGCCGCGACAACAGTGAGAACGAAGCCGACCGCGGCCGTAGCCCCGAACCCGGGACGGGCCCGATCTCCCAACAGGGCGAGCCCTACCGCGGCGGGCAGGACGGTCTGCACGGAGCAGGTCACCGTCGCCGTGCTGATCGCTGACCCACGCTGAAGAGCGGTGGCGAACAGCAGGGTGCCCAGCAAGCCGTAGCCGACAAGGGCCCAGGCGGCCGGATCCTGCAGCACGTGCCACCACGGGTGAGGCACCACCAGCACCCGAGCCGCGACTCCGGTACCACCAAAGGCCAGGCCTGCGCCTGCGGCGAGCCCCGCCGCCGCCTTCGGGCCATCCAGCCGCGCGAGGAGCACGCTGAGCGCCAGGATGACGAGGACCCCGGCCAACAGCAGCCAGCGAGCGCGACTGCCAAGCGCCGTGGCCCGCTCGGACTGGGCGCTAACAGCCAGCAGCACCAATCCGATTCCGACGGCGACGAGCGCGACCCGCTCGGGCCGTCCGAGATGCACCCCGAGCACGCGCACGGCGACCAGAGCGGTCACCCCGACGCTCGCGGCTATCGCCGACTGGACCAGGAACAGTGGGAGCGTTCGCAGCGCAAAAACAGAGGCGGCGAACCCGAACAGGTCCAGCAGCAATCCGGCCAGGTAGGGCGTCTGCCTCAGCAGCCGCACCAGCAGGCGGGGATCGAGCCCCGAGACGGCGGTCGCCCGTCGGGCAGCGACGGCCTGCAGCACCGTTGCCACGCCGTAGCAGACCGAAGCGGCAATGGCGCCGACCAGCCCAAGGATCACCGCAGCAGGGATCTCTCGCGGGCACTCACCTCCTGCACGTTACGGCTCTCCCCTTCCTGGTGGACAGGGTCGGGTTATCGCGCGCTTGCTGCCCAGCAAGCGGGTCGGTTCCCGACCCTCAAGCCGGGGGGCCCAGGGGGCGGGCCCGGGGGGCCAGGGGGCGCGGCTCGCTAGGGCGCAGGGGGTGCGAGAGGGTGACGGCATGGCGACGGCCCTTGGTGAGGTGATGCTTCGGGCAGAGCGGCCGCTGAGCGAGGCAGAGGTGGAGGCCGTCGCGCGGGAGGGGGCCCAGGTGGTCCTTGCGCCAGAGGTGCTGGAGCGGCTGACGGCCACCCGCGCCCATGTGGACGCGCTCGCGGCTGGCGAGATCCCGACGTACGGCATCTCGACAGGGTTCGGCGCGCTGGCCACCCGGCACATCCCGGCCGAGCTCCGGACGCAGCTGCAACGCAGCCTCGTGCGCTCGCACGCAGCGAGCTCGGGTGACGAGGTCGAGACAGAGGTCGTTCGGGCGATGGTGCTGCTACGCCTGCAGACCCTTGCGACCGGGCGGACCGGCGTGCGGGCCGAGACCGCACAGGCCTACGTCGGGTTGCTCAACGCCGGGCTGACCCCGGTGGTGCGGGAGTTCGGCTCGCTCGGCTGCTCTGGCGACCTCGCTCCACTGGCCCACGTGGCGCTCGCTGTGATGGGCGAGGGTGAGGTGCGGGACCGAGAAGGCGTCCTGCACGCGGCCGGAGCGGCCCTCGCGGCAGCCGGCCTGCGACCGGTCGTGTTCGCCGAGAAGGAGGGGCTGGCGCTGATCAACGGCACCGACGGCATGCTTGGGATGCTGCTGCTGGCGTGCGCCGACCTCGGACGGCTTTTCAAGGTCGCCGACCTGACGGCCGCGATGAGCCTCGAGGCGCTGCTCGGTACCGACCGGACGCTTGCCGCCGACCTGATGGAGCTCCGGCCGCATCCCGGCCAGGCCGCTGCCGCCGCCAACATGCGCCGTCTGCTCGACGGCTCCGCCATGGTGGCGTCGCACGCCGGGCCGCAGGACACCCGCGTGCAGGACGCCTACTCCGTCCGGTGCGCCCCCCAGGTCGCCGGCGCCGGCCGTGACACCCTCGCGCACGCCCGCCTCGTCGCCTCGCGTGAGGCCGCCTCGGCCATCGACAACCCGGTGCTGCTGCCGGACGGGCGGATCGAGTCCAACGGCAACTTCCACGGCGCACCGGTCGGCTATATCCTGGACTTCCTGGCGATCCCGGCCGCGGACCTCGCCTCGATCAGCGAGCGGCGCACCGACCGGCTGCTCGACGCGAAGCGGTCGCACGGGCTGCCCGCTTTCCTCGCCGACGATCCGGGCGTCGACAGCGGCCTGATGATCGCGCAGTACACGCAGGCCGCTCTCGTCAGCGAGCTGAAACGGCTTGCTGCTCCGGCCAGCGTCGACTCGATTCCCAGCTCGGCGATGCAGGAGGACCACGTCTCGATGGGCTGGGGCGCCGGCCGTAAGCTGCGGCGCTCCGTCGACGCGTTGACCCGCGTGCTCGCCATCGAGCTGATGACCGCGGCCCGCGCCCTGGACCTGCGCGAGCACCCGCCCGCGGCAGCGACGGCAGCCGTCCTCGCAGCTCTGCGCGAGGTCGTTCCCGGGCCAGGGCCGGACCGCTACCTGTCCCCGGAGATCGAGGCCACCGTCGAGCTCGTCCGCTCCGGTGCGGCACTGGCCGCTGCCGAAGCCGTCACCGGACCCCTGGAGTAGGCCTATGACGTCAAAGCTGGAGTGCAAGGGCTGGCTGCAGGAGGCGGCACTGCGGTGCCTGCGCAATAACCTGCATCCCGACGTGGCCGAGCGCCCTGCAGACCTTGTCGTCTACGGCGGGAACGGCAAGGCCGCCCGCGACCACGTGTCGCTTGCGGCGATCGAGCGGACGCTGATGCGGCTCGCGGACGACGAGACGCTGATGGTGCAGAGCGGCAAGCCGGTCGCGGTATTCCGCACTTTCCCGCACGCGCCGCGGGTGCTCATCGCCAACTCGCTGCTCGTGCCCAAATGGGCGACGTGGAAGGACTTCTGGGAGCTCGAGGCACTCGGCCTGACAATGTACGGCCAGATGACCGCCGGTTCGTGGATCTATATCGGCACCCAGGGCATCGTCCAGGGCACCTTCCAGACCTTCGCAGCAATTGCCGAGCAGCGGTACGACGGGACGCTGCGCGGCAAGGTCATCCTGACTGCTGGTCTTGGTGGCATGGGCGGTGCCCAACCGCTTGCGGTCACCCTCAACGGCGGGGTCGCGCTGTGCCTCGACGTCGACCCGACCCGCGTGCAGCGCCGGCTCGAGACGCGCTATCTCGACGAGGTCGCCGACTCGCTCGAGGGCGGGCTACGGCGGGCCAGAGAGGCTGCCAGGCAGGGGATCGCGCTCTCCATCGGCGTTGTCGCCAACGCCGCCGAGGCGCTCCCGGCACTGCTGGCAGCAGGCGAGCAGTTCGACGTGGTCACCGACCAGACCAGCGCCCACGACCCGCTGAACGGCTACTTCCCCACCGGCCTGAGCGTCGAGGAGGCGGTCGAGCTCCGTCGCAGCAAGCCGCAGGAGTACGTCGACCGGGCTCGCGTCTCGATGCTCGAGCATTGCCGCGCGATGGTCGGCTTCGCCAAGGCGGGGGCGGAGGTTTTCGACTACGGCAACAACCTTCGGGGGGAGGCGCTCGAGGCCGGCCTGGCTGAGGCTTTCGATTACCCGGGGTTCGTCCCTGCGTACATCCGGCCGCTGTTCTGCGAGGGGATCGGGCCGTTCCGGTTTGTCGCGCTGTCCGGCGACCCGCAGGACATCGCGGTCGCGGACGACGCGCTGCTGACGGCCTTCCCGGACAATCCCTACGTGCAGCGCTGGATCCCGCTGGCACGCGAGAAGGTGGCCTTTCAGGGACTGCCCGCGCGGATCTGTTGGCTGGGGTATGGCGAGCGCGCGAAGGCCGGGGCCATCCTGAACGACCTGGTGGCCAGCGGGAGCATCAAAGCCCCCGTCGTCATCGGGCGGGACCACCTCGACAGCGGATCAGTCGCCTCGCCGTACCGCGAGACCGAGGCAATGAAGGACGGCTCGGACGCCATCGCCGACTGGCCCATCCTCAATGCCCTGCTCAACGTGGCGTCCGGCGCGGCGTGGGTCGCTGTCCACCACGGTGGCGGGGTCGGGATGGGCAAGTCGATCCACTCCGGCGCGCAGGTGCTCGCCGACGGGACAGCTGATGGTGCGCTGCGCCTCGAGCGGGTGCTGACCAACGACCCCGGGACCGGCGTCGTCCGGCACGCCGACGCGGGCTACGACCTCGCACAGCGCGTTGCGCGCGAGCGCGGTGTCGACATGCCGATGCTCTGACCCCGAGCCGGCAAAATCCGCCGAAAGTTCCACCGCCGGGAGTCTTGCGGGTGACTATCGGCACATCAGCCAGCGCTTGCAACTGCTAGCACCTGCGTCTAGCGTGTTTCTTCGTCCGACAGAGCGGGTCCTCGCCAGCGCCGTAGATCGGTGTCGACCCGTCTTCCCGGTGGTTCGCGCCCTCATCAGGGCCGCCACCCGAGGGGTCGTCGCCACTCGCCGACAAGGTGCGAGCCCGGTGCGCGACCCCGCCTGGAGGTCCACACCAATGCTCGTTGCCCGACGCACGCTCCTGCACGTCCTGACAGCGGCTGGTATCGCCGGTGTCCTCGCCCTTCCTGCCACCAGCAACGCGGTCAGCCCGCCCGAAGCGGGCCAGCAGGGTGCGCAAAGCCTGCACGCCGCAGCCGAGAAGCAGGACGCCCTCACCGCCCAGCTGCAGCTCCGCACAGCGGCGACGGCTCGGCTCGCCGGACAGGCCGCCCAGCGCGCCACACAACAGCAGGCCCAGCAGGCCCAAAAGGCCCAGCAGGCACAGCAGGCACAGCAGGCACAGCAGGCACAGCAGGCACAGCAGGCCCGCGCTAGCCGGTCCCGCAGCCTTGCGCCGACCTCCTCTGACAGCCCGCGCCAGACGGCCCGTGCCATGCTCGCCGCCCGCGGGGAGAGCGACCAGTTTGGCTGCCTCAGCACGCTGTGGGATCGCGAGAGCGGCTGGAATGTCTCGTCGAGCAACGCCTCGAGTGGTGCATATGGCATCCCGCAGGCCTTGCCCGGCAGCCGGATGGCCACGGCCGGCGCCGACTGGCGCACCAACCCCAGTACGCAGATCAGCTGGGGTCTGGGCTACATCGATGGTCGCTACGGCGGTCCGTGTAGCGCGCTGCAGCACTCAAGCGCCTACGGCTGGTACTGATACCGGTGTGAGCTCACTGCTGGTCTGCGGGATCGGGACGCTCGTCTCGTGGGCCGATCAGCCAGCCGACGCGATCGTCATTGCCGACGGGCGCGTCAGCTGGCTGGGCGTCTCGTCGCAGGCGCCGCCGGCCGACCAGCGGCTCGACGTGGCCGGGGCGTGCGTGCTGCCCGGCTTCGTCGACAGCCACACCCACCTGGTCTTCGGAGGGGACCGGGCGCAGGAGTTCGAGGCGCGCCTCGCCGGCCGGCCCTACGCTGCCGGCGGGATCCGCACCACGGTCGCCGCCACCCGCGCCTGCTCCACCGCGGAGCTCACGGCCCGGACCACGCGGCTGGCCGGCGAGGCATTGCGTTCGGGGACGACAACGCTCGAGGTCAAGTCCGGCTACGGCCTGACCGTCGAGGACGAGCGCCGCTGTCTCGAAGTGGCGCTCACCGTCACCCCACACACGACGTTCCTCGGCGCCCATGTTGTGCCCGAGGGCACCACGCCGCAGGAGTACGTCGCGCTGGTGACCGGTCCCATGCTCGACGCCTGCGCCTCCTCCGCCACGGGTGTCGACGCCTTCTGCGAGGACGGGGCCTTCGATGTCGAACAATCCCGTGCAGTGCTGAGAGCTGGCGCCGCAAGGGGTCTGGCCGTCCACGTCCACGCCAACCAGCTGCGCCCCGGCCCTGGGGTCCAGCTCGCTGCAGAGCTGTCCGCCGCGAGCGCGGACCACTGCACCCACCTCAGCGACGACGACGTCAGGGCGCTGTGCGACGCACGCGTTGTCGCCGTGCTCGTGCCCGCAGCGGAGTTCAGCACCCGTTCCCCTTATGCACCCGCCCGCCGGCTGCTCGACGGCGGCGTCACCGTTGCCCTGGCCACCGACTGCAACCCCGGGACGAGCTACACCACGTCAATCCCCTTCGTCATCGCGCTTGCCTGCCGCGAGCTCGGTATGACGCCCCTGGAGGCCATCCGGGCAGCCACCCTCGGCGGAGCTGCTGCCCTTCGCCAGGGCGACATCGGGCACCTGCGGGTCGGTGCACGCGGCGACCTCATCGTCCTGGACGCACCGAGCCCCATCCACCTGGCCTACCGGCCGGGAGTCGACCTGATCCGTCATGTCGTTCGCGACGGGGAGCTGGTCCGGTGAGCGAGGACCCGCACTGGCCGCGCGCGTCCGACTGGCTGGCGGGCGGCGGCAGCCCGGGTGGTCGGCGCCTCGCGCTCGTCGGCATTCCGCTGTCCCGTACGTCGATCTCGCCCAGCGGGGCCCACGCAACACCGGCGGCGGTCCGCGCTGCACTGCGCCGGTTCGCCACTTTCCATGCCGGCCTGGGCGTGGACCTCGAGGCGCTGTCCGTGACCGATCACGGCGACCTGGACGTCGCGGCCCTGCAGGGAGGTGCCGCCCTGGCCGCGGTGGACCACGGCCTGGCCGCGATGTCCGGCGAGCTCGTCGTGCTGCTCGGCGGCGACAACGCCCTCACGCGGCCGGCGATGCGCACCCTGCTGCCCGACCTGCCCAAGGCCGGGCTGCTCACCTTGGACGCCCACCACGACGTACGCGACTTTTACGACGGCGAGACCAACGGCACCCCCGTCCGCGGTCTCCTGGCGGACGGCCTCCCCGGTCACCACGTCGTGCAGGTCGGGATCGGCGACCTCAGCAACTCGCGCGCCTACCGGTCGTGGTGCGAGCAGAAAGGCATCACCCTCGTGTCCGCCGCGCAGGCACGGCGCGACGGGGTCGGCGCGGTGGTCCGTCGTGAGCTGGACCGGCTGGCCCAGACCTGCGCCCTGCTCTACGTCGACCTCGACGTCGATGTTGTCGACAGCGCGTTCGTGCCCGGCTGCCCCGGCGCCCGGCCGGGCGGCCTGCAGCCGCACGAGCTGCTCGACGCGGCGGCGGAGGCGGGGCGCCACCCCGCCGTACGCGCGGTGGACGTTGTCGAAGTAGATGCCACCAGGGATCCTGGCGGCGGCACCGTCGACCTCGCGGCGATGTGCCTGCTGTCGGCGGCCGCCGGCCTGGCCACCCGCTGAACCACCCCGCCGACCGAGCCAACGCCGACCGACCCGCTGGCCACCTGGTGGGAACTCAGCCTCGCCAATCCCGGCGATCGGGCCGACCTGCGGATACCGTCATGTCCGAAGACAACCTGGCGGGCCCCGCGAGCGTCTTTACCTGTGACGCACCCGTCCTTTGCGAAGGAGCACCGTGCACACCCGTCCGCTCTTGCCCCTGGTTGCGACCTCTGCGCTGGCCCTCCTGCTCGCTGGCTGCAACAGCGGCTCGACCGGACCTGCTGCGGTCGGCGACGCGACGCCCTCGGCCACCTCAGTGCCCTCGAACAGCGCTGTCGTGACGACCCCCGCCACCAGCGCTGCGCCCGCCAGCCCGTCGCCGTCGAGGTCCCCGCTGGCCGTCCTGCCGGCCAGGCCCGCCCCCCCGTCGTACGACGTGAAGCTCGTCGAGCGGCAGCTGACGGAGCAGAGGTACTACATCGGCCCGATCGATGGGACACCCGGCGATACCCTCCGCAGCGCTGTGATGGCGTTCCAGAAGGTCAACGGCCTGTCCGTCGACGGCGATGTCGGCAGTGCCACGCTCGCCGCCCTCAAGGCGCCCAGAGCGCCCGGGCTCAAGGGCTCGTCGCCGGCGAACCGGGTCGAGGTGGATCTGACCCGCCAGGTGCTCTACGTCGTCAAGGGCGGTCGGCTCGTGCGCATCCTGCCGGTTAGCTCGGGCAACGGCGCGACCTACTTC
>JANLPD010000122.1:0-1791 GCA_031367045.1 Frankiales bacterium
CTCCGCAGTGCGGTTCGTGGCGGGACGGGACACAGTCGACGTCACCGGCTCCTCCGTGACGGCGCAGGTTTCGTTGGTGCGCACAGGCGAGGAATTCGGGCTCGCTGTCGCGCTGGTCGGGCGCTTCCCGGCGCTCGACCCCGGCCAGGCGCAGGCCGTGATGGAGTCGGCACACCAGGTGTGCCCATACAGCCGGGCTACTCTCGGCAATGTGGACGTGACCCTAGCAACGCTGGCCTGACTGCCCTACCGAGTCGAGGTACCTCGTGCTTGCGGCCTGACCAGATGAGGATCGCCTCCTCCAATGTGCGGGCGTGGCCGGCCAAGGGATCGTGGGGCACGACGACGAGCTAGCCGCCGTGTCGGACCGCGTGACGGCCTTGCTCGGTGGCGTTTCCAGTCGGCTGGTCGTCGAGGGCGAGGCCGGT
This sequence comes from Frankiales bacterium, assembly GCA_031367045.1. Classification (GTDB taxonomy): domain Bacteria; phylum Actinomycetota; class Actinomycetes; order Mycobacteriales; family SCTD01; genus JANLPD01. The sequence goes on from JANLPD010000122.1 coordinate 429, forward strand.
ATCGGGAAGACGACTGTCATCGATGAGCTGGTTGATGAGGCGCGCCGACGAGGCGTCGGAATCCGTCGAGGTCAAGCGCACCCTTTCGAACTGACGAGACCCTTCGGTGCGATCGCGGACGCTCGGTATCACTGGAAGGTCCGATGATCCGCGTCTTGCTGCCGTCGGTCGGCTGATCGCGGGGAGGTCGTCGGCGAGCGTCGACGGGGATCCGCCGTCGACCGATGTGAGACATCTTGTCGCAGAAGGGATCATGGACATTCTCGAGACCCTTTGCGGGTCCTCGCCCGTCGTTGTGGCGCTTGAGGACGTGCACTGGGCCGATGCGTCGACGTTGATGGCCGTGAGTTCGATCGCTCATCGCCTACGCCACGTTCCCCTGCTCGTCGTGGTGACGTGGCGCCCTGCGCCGAGATTCGCGCAGCTCGATCAGCTCCTCGAGCTCATCCTGCTTCCCGTCGTTGTCGCCGGTCCAGCGCGGCGAAGCCGGTAAACCGAGGCGAACTTGCTTCGATGGTGTTCCAGCGTGCTCTGGAACTCGGCAAACGTCGACATGGATCCCGGGCGCCTCAGATCGCGCCCCTGGGCTACAGAGGTTCTGCACGGAGCCCTGCGTACGAGTACATGACGGCGATACAGGAGACCGAGATGACAGAGTTGTTGGTGGGTGTGCTGGAGACCGTGCGTGAGCAGGTGCTGGAGTATGGGTGGGGCTGACTGAGGAGCAGGCACTCGCTTGTTTGCAGCTCGGTGACGACCGGCTGCCGGAGCTGCTGAAGCTCGCGCACGAGGTCCGGATGGCGTGGTGCGGCCCGGAGGTTGAGGTCGAGGGCATCATCAGCCTCAAGACCGGAGGCTGCCCCGAAGACTGCCACTTCTGCTCCCAGAGCGGCCTGTTCCCCTCCCCCGTCCGCGCTGCCTGGCTCGACATCCCCTCGCTGGTCAAGGCCGCAGTCGAGACCGCCGCAACCGGGGCCACTGAGTTCTGCATCGTCGCCGCCGTCCGGGGTCCGGACGAGCAGCTCATGACGCAGGTCCGCGAGGGAGTCATGGCAATCCGCGAAGCTGTGGACATCCAGGTCGCCTGCTCGCTTGGCATGCTCACCCAGGAGCAGGTTGACGACCTGACCGCCATAGGCGTGCACCGCTACAACCACAACCTCGAGACCGCCCGGTCGTACTTCCCTCAGGTGGTGACGACTCACACCTGGGAGGAGCGGTTCGAGACGCTCACCATGGTCCGAGAGGCCGGTATGGAAGTCTGCTGCGGCGGCATCCTCGGCATGGGCGAGACCCTCGAGCAGCGGGCCGAGTTCGCTGCCCAGCTCGCTGCGCTGGAGCCCGACGAAGTGCCGCTGAACTT
>JANLPD010000163.1:0-4844 GCA_031367045.1 Frankiales bacterium
ACTTGAAGGTGGTGTTGCACGCGGTGCTGAGGTGGACCGGGGCACCCCCGCTGCCGGAGCCGCAGGAGGTGTTGGAGGTGGAGACGTTACCCACGGCGTGAGCGGCCGTCGGCTGGTCGTAGAACAGGTCCACCTTGGACCGGCCCGCCGCTGCGTCGTACTCGAACTGCGTGCCGCTGCCGGGGTGCGAGTCGTCTTGGCGGTTGGCCATGCAGCCCGCGGTGAAGATGCTCTCGGAGTGGATGCCGACGTTGCCGTTGCCACTGAAGGACTGCTCAGAGAACACCCCCAGGGGGTAGGAGTACGGCGATGCCTTGACGTCAACTGCCACCTTGCGGGCGCCCGGTCCGTTGCCCGAGACTCCGAGCGAGTGGACCCGGTAGATCCCGAAACAGCTCTGGGGCGGCGACAGGCGACGCTCGGGGCAGCGCGGGCTGTAGGCGCGCACCGTGCCGATCCAGACCTTGAAGCAGTCGATCTGCGAGACGCAAGTGCCCGCGATCCCGTCGAGCCGGACCTGCTGGGGGTTTGTCGCGCTCGTCCAGCTCGTTACCGAGCCGGTGCAGCCCGCGCCCGGCAAGGCGCCGGGCGCCGGCTCGGGGCAGGTCAGCTGCGACAGGTTGCCGGTGCGCAGGTGAAGGATCGCCTGCGTCACGCCCGCTTCTGAGGTGGCCAGCGCCGCAAGCGACTGCCGGTCCCGCCTGGTGTTGTCGACGTTGTTGACCGTCAGCGCAGTCGCCGTCAGCGCGAGCGCCCCGATCACCGCCATCACGAGGATGACAGTGATCATGCCGATCCCGCGGTCGTCGTCCCGCATGCGAGCGCGCAGCGCCATGAGCAGCCTCACTGTGATTGGTTCCGGAGATCGACCTGGGTGCGGTAGACTTGGGACTTCCCGCCGATGGACATGGTGAGCGTGAGGACCACCGAGTCCACGTTGGCCAGCTCGATGTCGAGTTTGCCGTTCTGGTTGCCCACCGGGGGATCTGCCTCGTCGAGCTCACGCCAGGTGGTCACGCCGTCGCTCGGGTTCAGGTCGTATCGGTACTGGTTGCTGCGGTACTCGATCTTGAAGCCCTGCACGTTGCCGGCGAGCAACGGCTGCCCCCCGGAACACGACGTGGTGGTCGAGGTGACGGGTACGGCGCCCGGTGCCTGGTTGTCGATGACGTAGAGCTGCCGGCTCGCGGGTTCGAAGCAGTAGGTGATGTCCTCGGGATTTCCGGCGTTGTAGGGCAGGCAAGGCGAGACCGTTGCCGACACGCCGCCGATGCAGCCGTCACCGTCGAAGTCGGCGTTGAGGCGGATCGCCACCAGACCCGTCGTGGAAAACACCGGACCGTCCGGATTGACTGCGGTCACGACGGCGCTGGACTGCCGGATGTCACGTGCCATCCGGTTGATGGCCTGCCGGGCCTCCTCGTTGAGGCCCTGCTGCTGGGCCGTGGTGACCACCGCGCTGTTGCTGGTCGTCACGGCGGAGAAGGTCACGCCGAGCAGCACGAACATCACGACCATGCTGACCAGCAGCTCGACGAGGGTGAAGCCGCTCTCGTCGGTCTCCTGCTCCCGCGAGAGCCTCATCGCTGGTCGTCCGCGACGCAGGAGACCTGGCCGAGCTGCACCGTGATGGCCGAGAAGCCGGGCGATGACTCGTTGAGCAGTGTCGGCGCCGAGGTGAACGACAGGATCCCGTTGGAGAAGCCGCGCTGGCCGTTGGTGGCCCCGGTGCTCACGGAGCTCGGCAGCAGGGTGGTCGCTGGCGCCGTGACGAGTTGGCTGAGGCGGGTCCCGTTGCCGAGGACCGTGTTGGCGGGGTCCCAGGTGTCGCTGCCGGGCGTGAGTACGGGATTGACCCCGGTGCTGGAGTTGTAGGTCCACGAGGCTGTGTGCCAGCGCGCAGCTGCGTCTGCGAGGCCCTTGCCCCACCAGCCCGCCGACAACACATACTTGCCGACAACGCTCCCCAAAACGCTCGAGCTGCCTGAAACGCAATCGACGGACGCCGAGGTCAGCCGTGCGGAGAACAGCCCCCGGCCGCCTGACTCCGGGTTGTTGGGGAACAGCACGACCTCCCGGCCGACCGACACCGACGCACCCGAGATCGTCTTCTGCGGGATGGCCGTGATGATGTTCGACGAGACGTACGTCGAACCCACGATCGACGGCCCGCTACCGCCGGCGTCCGGCACCTTGACGTAGGGGGCGCCGCCCATCTCGTAGCCCACCAGGTCGCCAGCAGGCCGACCGGCCCCGCCGTCAACCAGGTTGTCGTAGCTGAGCTGGCCACAGCTGCCGCCACCGTTGTTGGCGATGTAACCACTCATCATCTTGGGAGCAACCGAGGTGTCCACGTCCAGAGGCGACTTGGGCAAGCCCGTGGACACATCGCCCGTGGCGTCGGAGACGCCTGTGCTCGAGAACCCGTACCAGCCGCAGCCACTACCGCTGTTGGGTCCAGAGGTCCCGGTCGAGCTCACGGGCTGGGTGGGAAGGTTGAACTGCGATGCCAATCCGCTCACGGCCGTCCGGCCAGTCCGAGTGGCCAGCGCGCCCGTGGTGTAGCCCGAGACAGATGAGCCGCTTGACTGCGAGCCGTCTGCGCTGGACAGACCGCCCTGCAGCTCCAGGGTGGTGCCGTCGGACGCACTTGAGGTGATGTCGACCGCGACCGCCCGTGCCTGGCTCTGGATGACGGGCTGCTGCGGGCGGCCCTCGGTCACCCGGGTGTAGGTGCGATAGCTCTGGACCCGCCCGCGGTCGTTCCACGACGTGATGACGGTGATGCCGAGCACGATCGACGGCGCCTGGTCCTTGCCGACGGTCTGGCTGTCGTAGTTGCCCTGGAAGCGGGAAGCCGGGATCGCAGTGCCGTCGGGTGCGAGGAACTGCGCGTCGATCACCTGCGAGAAGTCGGCCGCTCCGGGCAGCGCGCCGGTCGTGGTCCGGTAGAACGGCAGGACCGGCTCGCCGGCGCCGGGCGTTCCGGTGTTGACGAAGATGCCGGTCAGGGCGGTGCCCCCTGCGTTGACCGTAGTCGGGGCGGGCGCCGTCGGCGCGTTGGTGTAGTAGATGTCCAGCAGATCGAGGAACGGCCCGTTCTGGCGGTCCACATGGAAACGCAGGTCACGCATCTGCTCGAGACGCTCCTGGGTGAGGTTCTTGGACTGGGCGTCCTTCTTGCTCGTCACGGTCGAGCGCAGCATGCCCAAGAAAGCCGGTAGGGCCGCCACCATCACGACAGTGAGCAGCACCAGGGCCACCATTACCTCCACGAGGGTGAAGCCCTCGTCGCGGCTCGCAAGCGTGCGCCGGTCAGGAGTAGACACGAGCAGTCAGCCCTTCCACGTGGATGGTGTAGATCTGCGGCCGCTCGGTGCTGGTCACGGTCAGCGTCCCCGGGATTGCCGTCCCCCGCGGGTAGAAGTAAAGGCAGGAGTGACCGGCCGGGCACGCTGGCGCAGGAGTCGGCAAGGTGAGCGCGGTTGCGATGGTGACCTTGCTGCTCTGCGTCTTGCGCGTTCCGCCGACCTGGTTGCCAGGGCTGCAGGCGTAGCGCCAGGTCGTGTACGAACGGCCGGTCGGGTCGATGTCGACGCAGTAGGTGCGGCCCTCGGAGATCGAGTGCTCTGAGGTGTTGCGCAGCTGGCTGACGAGCTCTTGGGAGGAACCACGCTGCTGGGAGACCCGCTGGTAGTTGATGAAGCCGAATGTGCCGATCAGTGCGAGTGTGCCGCCGATCGACATGACCACGATGAGCTCGATGAGGCTGAAGCCCTCGTCGTTGAGGCGATGGCGGCCGGTGTACGTCACGGACAGCCGCCCTGCTCGAGGCCGTTCAGCCCGCTGTAGCGGAAGGTCTTGAGGCTGCCCTGCGGATCCGTGAGGGCAACGCACCAGGCCTGGGAGTCGTTGAGGTTCGACGATGCGCCGGTCGCTGGCGGGGTGCTCCCGATGGTCAGCCGGGCAAAGGTCGTGTAGCTGCCGTCGGTCAGTGCGATCTGTCCCGGCGTGAGTGTGCTGAGGACCAGTGGCCCGTTGCCCTCGACAAAATACGTCGCGATCTCCTTACCGAGGTTGCTCACGTCGGCCTTCGTTGCGGCGTCGTGCCCTTTGGCCCGCTGGGTCAACAACGTGGGGATGGCGATGGCGGCCAGCACGCCGATGATGATGAGTACGACCATCAGCTCGATCAAGGTGAAGCCCGCGTCGTGAGCGCGGATGCTCCCCTCAGGTGCCGACGGCTTCATCACCTCAATGCTGTCGACCCCGCGGTCTGCCGGCTTGAGTCTTCGGGCTGGCGAATGCCCGCGCTTTCCCGCACATGCCGCGGGGGCGGCCACCGGTGTCGGTGGCCGCCCCGTCGGGACGTGCAGGGTGCGAGGTGCGAGGTGCGAGGTGTGCGGAGGCTAGGCGACGTCCGCGGCGACGCAGACACCCTCGGCGAGACCACCCGAGGCGGAGTACTTGTAGCCCTGGACCGCCTTGTCACCCTTGGCGTTGACGAGCGAGACGCACCAGTGCGTGCTGTCGATGAAGGTCTGCGCCGGAGTGGCCGTCGCGGGGGGACCCACCACAGCCGTGAAGGTGTTGTTGGCGCTGGCCTTGCCCAGGTCCTGGTTGGGGAGCGCGGCGACGACGGGCGGGCCAGCCGCGGCGGTCACGTTCAGGACGTAGCGACCAGTGGCGCTGATGGTGACGGCCATCGCGCCGGAGGCGGTGGAGCCAAGACCGTCGACGTAGTAGGTGGCGATCTCCTTACCGATGGTGGAGATGTCGGCCTTGGCCGCGCTGTCCTGCGCCTTCTTGCGCTGGTTGAGGAACACCGGGATGGCGATGGCGGC
>JANLPD010000174.1:0-2365 GCA_031367045.1 Frankiales bacterium
GACAACGGACGCTGGCTTTGGGGTGGGCTCGGTCATGCGCCGATCTTGCCCCACCCCGCAACACGGGTCCTGGTGGGACACAGTGCGCAGCGTTTCCCTGGATGCAACCCGTCTGTCACCTGGACCTGGCCGCTGGCCGCGGCCCCCTCCGCAGACGCGGTGGCAACGCCGGACGGGACAGCAAGACCTAGCCGGGAGCGATCTGCAGGACGACCTTGCCCACGTGGGTGCTCGCCTCGAGCAGCCGGTGGGCCTGCGCCACCTCGGCGAGTGGCAGGACGCGGTCGACGACCGGCCGGACCTCGCCTGCCTCGATCGCCGGCCAGACAGCGGCCAGCACACCCGCGACGATCGATGCCTTTTCGTCAGCGGGCCGGGAACGCAGCGAGGTGGCGTGGACGGCGGCTCGTTTTACGAGCAGTGCGCCCAAATCCAGCTCCGCCTTGGCACCGCCCTGCAGGCCGATCACGACGAGGCGCCCGCCGGTGCTCAGCACGTCGACGTTGCGGGACAGGTACGTCGCCCCCATGTTGTCCAGCACGACGTCAGCCCCACCTGCCTCATCGCGCACGACAGCGACGAAATCCTCGTCCTTGTAGAGCACCGCCCGCTCGGCGCCGAGCTCCAGCGCCCGGGCCGCCTTCGCCGGCGAGCCGACCGTGCAGAAGACACGCGACCCGTGACGGTGGGCGAGCTGCAGGGCCATCGTCCCGATCCCCGACGTACCACCGTGGACCAGCAGGACCTCACCGGGCTGCAGGGCCGCCAAGAGAAAGACGTTGGTCCAGACCGTGCACGCCACCTCCGGCAGCGCGGCGGCGTCGGTCAGCGAGACGCCTGCGGGCACGGGGAGCGGCTGCGCGGCCGGGACGGCGACCTTCTCGGCGTAACCCCCGCCCGACAGCAGGGCGCACACCTCGTCGCCGATCCGCCAGCCGGTGACGCCCTCGCCGAGGGCGCAGATGCGCCCGCTGCACTCGAGCCCCGGGTAGGGCGTGGCGCCCGGCGGCGGGTGGTAAAAACCCATCCGCTGCAGCAGGTCTGCCCGGTTCACGGCGCTTGCGGTGACATCGACGAGCACCTCGCCGGGACCGGCGACGGGGTCAGGGACATCCGCGAGGACAAGGGACTCGGGCCCGCCGTACGACGGGAGGGTGACGGCCTTCATGTTCGTCACCCTCGCACGTTGCGCCCTGCCGACGCCGACCACTCGGGGACGGCCGGCTCGAGGTCCGCGTCGGTCGTGTGGTGGCATGTTGGCTTATGGCAGGCGACGCCGATTCCTTCTTTGTCCCACTGGGCGGCGACCGCTGGCAGGCGACCACCCACACGACCGGACCTTGGGATGAGCGGTTCCAGCACGGCGGACCGCCCAGCGCGCTGCTGGCCCGCGCCATCGAGACGACCACGCCGCGTTCGGAGCTGTTCGTCGCCCGTATGACGGTGGAGATCCTCGGCGCGATCCCGGTGGGCGAGCTGCTCCTGACCGGCCGCGTGGCCCGGCCCGGACGCAGCGTCGAGCTGGTGGAAGCGTCCCTGTCCGGTGGCGGGCGCGAGGTGGCGAAGGCGACCGCCTGGCGGGTCCGGCGCAGCGAGGGCGTCGCCGTGGCCACCCGCGCCGTCCACGCCTCAGCGTTGCCGGCGACGACGCAGGAGCTCATCCGCGAGGGCTGGGTGGACGGCTACCTGTCGGCGATGGAGTGGCGCTTCGCGAGCGGGGGTCTCACGGTCCCTGGCCCCGCGACGGCATGGGCCCGGATGCGGGTGCCGCTGGTCCCGAACGAGGAGCCGAGTCCGCTGCAGCGCGTCATGGCGCTGGCCGACAGCGGCAACGGCGCCTCCAGCGAGCTCGACCTTGCCCGGTGGCACTTCATCAATCCTGAGTTGACGGTGCACCTGCATCGCGATGCCATCGGCGAGTGGGTCTGCATCGATGCGACGACGACCATCACCGATGGCGGGGTCGGGCTGGCGACCTCCGTCCTGTCGGACACCACCGGGCCGATCGGCGTAGGCGCGCAGTCCCTCTTGGTCGCCCCGCGCTGAGCGTGGCAGACCCAGCGGGCGATGTTCCGGTCGTTTCATGCCGGCCCGACGATGTCGTGTCTCACCGGTGATACATTGGCTGCATGAGTGAGGCGACGGTACGAGAACTTCGAAACCAGGGTGGCCGAGTCCTGGATCGGGTGGCCGCGGGCGAACGCGTGACGATTACGCGAAATGGCAAGCCGGTCGCGCGCTTGGAGCCGGCGGCGCGTGGTCGCCTTGGCGCTGAGGCGCTCATCGGGCGCTTCCGCCAACTGCCTGAGGTGGACCCGCGACGGTTGCGAGAGGACGTCGACGCCGCACTCGACCAGCGGCTGTG
>JANLPD010000186.1:0-1504 GCA_031367045.1 Frankiales bacterium
CCCAACGTATTTTTCCCGCGCAACCTCATCGACAACAACGTCCAGTCCGGCTGACGGCCCGAGCCGCCAAGGGTCAGGAACCCACCCGCTTGCTGCGGAGCAAGCGGGTCAGGACCCGACCCTCAACGGGGCCACTGGACGTGGGCGGGCGCAGCGGGTTCGAGTGGACGTGGGCGGGCGAAGCAGGATCGGAGGGGGCGCGACGAGACTCAGCGAATCTCGACGCGACTGCCGCGCTCGCCCTTGACGACCTTGACCTGCGCCGGGATGCGGAGTTTGAGGTCGGCCACGTGGCTGACCACACCGACCAGCCGGCCGCCCGAGCGCAGCTCGTCCAACACGTCCATCACCTGGTCGAGGCTGGCCGCGTCGAGGCTGCCGAACCCCTCGTCGACGAACAGCGCATCGATGCTGCGCCCGCCGGCCTCGGCGGTCACGACATCGGCGAGCCCGAGAGCGAGGGCCAGCGCCGTCATGAAAGTCTCGCCTCCCGACAACGTGGCGGTGTCCCGCCGCCGGCCGGTCCAGGCGTCCTCGACCTGCAGACCCAGGCCGGCGCGGCTGCGCCGGTCCCGACCGGTGTCGGTGTGGGTCAGGGTGTATCGGCCGTCGCTCATCCTCGACAACCGGGCGCTGGCCGACTCCGCGACCTCCTCGAGCCGCGCCGCGAGGACGTAGGTGGACAGCGGCATCGACAACCGGTTGGTCCCGCGCCCGGCGGCCACGTCGGCCAGCCCCTTGATCTCGGCTGCCTCGCGCCGCAGCGGGGCGAGCGCCGCCACCGCCGCGGAGTACGGCGCGACGAGTGCCGTCAGCGCGGTGGCCCGCCCGGCCAGGACCCGCTCCTGCCCGTGGGCCTGCTCGTGGGCGGCGACCGCGGCGAGCGCGACCGTGCGGCACTCCTGCACGGGTGCAGGCGGTTCGAGTGCGACGTCGAGCTCTACCAGCCGGGCCTGCACCCCGGCCAACAGCTCGCGGTGAGCGTCGAGCCGCTCCGTCGTGGTCACCAGCCATTGCGGGTCCCGGCCAGCGGAGCGCGCCTCCTGCTCGGTGCCGAAACCGGCCGCGGCGACGAGGCTGGCAACGGTGACCGACGAGGCCACGGAGGTGACCCGGGCGGCCTCGGCCCCAGCAAGCGCCTCTGCAGCAGCGCTCGCGGCGTCGGCCAGGGTGGACAGGCCACGGCGGCGCGCGGCGAGCTCGACTCCCTCGCCCAGCTCGGCCAGCAGCCGGGCCCGCAGCCCCTCCGCATCGCAGTTGGCCTCGACGCCGCGCTTGCGCAGCTCCTGCTCGCGGGTCTCCAGGCGGGCCACCTCGCCGGCCCAGCGCTCGGCTTCGGCCTGCAGCGAGCCAAGCTGGGCGGCCACGAGAACCCCTGCTGACGCGGCGGTCTCGAGCACTTCGACCCGCGCAGTGAGCAGGTCGAAGGCTGGCGGCGGGGCAGCGAGCCGCGCCCGGACACCGGTGAGCCGCTCACCGAGGGCGGCCAGCTCGAGGTCCAGCG
>JANLPD010000568.1:0-5329 GCA_031367045.1 Frankiales bacterium
GCTCGCCCCGCCGGACAACAGCACCGCGGTCAACCAGGCGGTGACATCGGCAGCCAGCAGAATCGGCCGCGTGCCGTAGCGCAGGAGGGTGCGGTCGCCGAGGCTCCTGCGGACACCGCGCAGAAGCACCCTGCGGGCCTCTGCGGGACGCGCTCGCCGCAAGGGCCGCGCCAGGGCGGGGTGAGGGGCCGAACGCTCACCACTGATGGGCACAGCCATCACCTCCCCCCGTTGCCCTCATTGTCACCCACCCCACCCCTGCCGAGGGCCCGTTTGGTCCACACTGGCATCGAAACGTGTGCCCCGCCCGTTGCGTAGGTTGCAGTCGAGGAGGTCCGCTTCGTCCTCTGCGTGCCATGTTGACACCGAAATACGCTCGGCAACCGGGGCGAACTCCCCAGGTGGGGGCAAAGTGGAGCCGTTCGCGCGACTGGGTCGGCGCCAAGTGGGTGACACAAAGTGACATTGTTCACCCAACGTGGTTCTCTGCTTGCTCAACATCAATGCTGGGTCGTAACGTCGCCCGTCCAGTCACCACCACCACATTTCCATTCGAGGGAGCACACATGAGCCGCACCGCAGCCGTCGTCCTAGGGGGCACGCTGCTGGGCGGAGCACTCGTCGGATTCGCGGCGGTCCCGGCCAGCGCCGCCCCCTGTGACGCCTACTCGCAGGTCTGCCCGAGCACGCCACCCGGTGGTGGCGGCGATGGCGGTGTCGGTGGCGGTGGCACTGGCGGTGGCACGACCGGGGCTACCGGATCCGGGGGTAGCGCAACGGCCACCACCGGCGACCTCCCCTTCACCGGCGGCGAGGTGGTCCTCCTGACCGTCGTCGGACTCGGCGCGGTCGCGGGCGGCACCGCCCTCGTCGTGGCCGGTCGCCGCCGCCAGGGCACCACGCCCGCCTGACCCGGCCCGCAGCGATCCCGATCGTTGTCGATCCGTGGCCGGCACCTGCCGCGCAGGGACCGCTGGCCGCCCGGGTAGCACTCCCGGGCTCGAAAAGCCTCACCAACCGTGCGCTCGTCCTGGCCGCGTTGGCCGACGGGCACTCGGTCGTCCGCCGTCCCTTGCGCAGCCGTGACACCGAGCTGATGGTCGCGGCGCTGCGCGTCCTTGGCGTCGACATCACCGACACGGACGAGGGTGACTGGGCCGTCGAGGGGGTCGCCGGACCGCTGCGGCCGACCGGAGCGGCCGTCGACGTGGGCAACGCCGGCACGGTCGCCCGCTTCCTCCCGCCCGTCGCAGCCCTCGCCGAAGGCACGGTGCTCTTCGACGGCGATCCGCGGGTGCGGGAACGCCCGCTCGGGCCGCTGCTCGCCGCGCTTCGCGAGCTTGGCGCAGATCTCGACCGTGTTGACGCACTCCCCGTCAGCGTCCGCGGCACCGGCCGGCTGGCCGGCGGCGAGGTCGTGCTCGACGCGTCGCAGTCCTCCCAGCTGGTCAGCGGTCTGCTGCTCGCCGCGCCACGCTTCGAGCGGGGGCTTCGGGTCCGTCATGAGGGGCCGCCTCTGCCGAGCGCACCTCACCTGGCGATGACCGTGCGGGCCCTGCAACAGGTCGGCGCTGTTGTCGAGCGCGATGGCGACACGTGGCAGGTCCAACCGGGCGTCCTGCGGCCGCGGGACGCAGTCGTCGAGCCCGACCTGTCGACGGCAGCGGCGTACCTCGCGGCGCCCCTCGTCGCCGGTGGCTCGGTGACCGTCGAGGGGTGGCCCGTGGACACGGTGCAGCCGGGAGCGGCGCTGCCCGACCTGCTGGCGCAGATGGGTGCCCAGGTCACCCGCAGCGCTGACACCGTCACCGTCACAGCCGGGACGGGCCTGCACGGGCTCGACGCCGACCTACGTGACTGCGGCGAGCTGGCCCCGGTGCTGACGTCGCTGGCGGCGCTGGCCGACCGCCCGTCGAGGCTGCGCGGTATTGCCCACCTGCGCGTCCAGGAGACCGACCGCCTGGCGGCGCTGGCCACCCAGATCGGGTCGCTGGGCGGGGATGTGCGGGAGACCGCGGATGGGCTCGAGATCCACCCGCGCAGGCTGGTCGCGGGCACCCTTGACAGCTACGACGACCACCGGATCGCCATGGCCTGGGCTGTCCTGGGCCTCGGCGTGCCCGGCGTCCTCGTCCGCGACGTCGCGACGACCCGCAAGACGGTGCCCGACTTCACCGGCTCCTGGGCCCGCCTGCTGGGCGGCGACCGCTAGGTGCCGAGAGAGCTGGACGAGGATGACGTACGCGTACGTCCCGGACGCTCCTCCCGGCCCCGCACCCGGACCCGCCCCACGCACGAGGATGCCAGCACGGCGGGCGTCGTCGCCGTCGACCGGGGTCGCTACCGGCTGCGCACCGACGAGGACGTGCTCGTCACCGCGGTCCGGGCCCGCGAGCTCGGCCGCCGCGCCGTCGTCGTCGGTGACCGGGTCGGGGTGGTCGGCGACCTGTCAGGGGGCCCAGACGCGCTGGGCCGAATCGTCCGGGTCGAGGCCCGCACCTCGCTGCTGAGGCGGACGCCCGACGACAGCGACCCCACCGAGCGACCGGTCGTCGCCAACGCCGAGATCCTCGTCGTCGTGATGGCACTCGCCGACCCTGCTCCCAGCGCCCGCCTCCTGGACCGCTGCCTCGTCGCTGCCTACGACGGCGGCCTCAGTCCCCTGCTGTGCCTTACCAAAAGCGACCTCGCATCGCCCGACGACCTGCTCGCTGCCTACCAGCCGCTGGGCGTCGCGTCGGTCGTGACGGGACCGGGCGCCGGCGACCCCGGCGTCGCCGCGCTGCTCGGATCGCTGACGGGGCGCACCAGTGTGCTCTTCGGTTCGTCGGGCGTGGGCAAGTCAACTCTGGTCAATCGCCTGGTGCCGGACGCCAAGCGGGCGGTCGGTGTCGTCAGCGGCGTCGGTAAGGGCCGGCACACGTCGTCGTCGGCGGTCGCCCTCCCGCTGCCAGGTGGCGGCACCGTCATCGACACTCCGGGCATCCGCTCGTTCGGCCTCGGCGGCGTCTCGCCGGAGCGGGTGCTCGCTGCCTTCGGTGACCTGTCCGAGGCCGCACAGTCCTGCCCGCCGGGATGCAGCCATCTCGCGGGGGCGCCGGGCTGCGCCCTGGACGCCCTTTCCGCCACGCACGGGGCGCGACTCGCCTCGCTGCGGCGTCTGCTCGTCTCGCTCCTGGCTGAACCTGGTCCGAGCGACCCCGCAAGCGGCTAGCGGCGCTTGTCCCGCAGCCGGCGGACGCGCTCGGGCACGAGGCTCATGGCCAGCTCCTTGGGGGTCGGCAGGGAGACCCAGCGCCCCTCCCCTGGCCGGGCCCGGTAGCTGCCCAGACCACCACCGGTCCGCTCCCGCGCGGGGCGATCGGCGCTGTAGTAGTAGGCAGCCAGCGAGCGACGGGCGGTGCCCTCCGGGCCGGCCACCGGCGCGGGCAGGCCGTGCGGCGTGTGCGCGCTGGTCTCGAAGACCACCATCGTGCCGAGCTCGGGAAGCACCGTGCGGCCGAGAGCAGACATGTCGGCCGGCCACAGCTCGAGCGACCCGCCGTGCTCCGGCAACCATCCCGGGTTCAGGTACAGCAACACGTTGACTCGGTGGTGCAATCGGGTGACGGGGTGGCGCTTAAAGTCGGTGTGCACCTTGGTGAAGCCACCTGTCCGGGTCTCGTGGAGTCCCGCGGCATGGTGGCTGACGTCGGCCACCAGGCCTTCGATGCCGGTAAGCCGGCCGAGGAAGGCGACGAACTCGGGACCGTCGAGCGCGCCGGCCAACGCCTGGGTGGCCGGGCCCAGGGTGTGCACGTCCGGCGTCTCGCGCTTGACGATGCGACGCGAGCGGGTGACCTGCAGTACGTGGTCGGGCACATTCTGGAGCTCAGCCACCACCGCCAGCAGCACGTCATCGGCGACGAGGCCGCTCAGCACCGCGTGGGCGTATGGGGCCGCGCCGCGGTAGTCCGGCCTGAGCGCATCGGCCATGGCCAGCAGGGCAGGCCCGTCACAACTCACTCCCCCGCCGTCGCCCAAGCCCCGGTGCAGAAGTGGTGCGTCCAAAGCAAGTGTCGACACGATGCCCCCTTCCCACAAGCATGGCGCAGACGGTCGCCCCTGTCAGCCCGACGCTCGACGATCGTCAGGCGCTGACGCCCACCGCGATGACCTCGTCGACCTGCGCCTGCCGGACCGCGATCTCGCGCTTCTCGGCGTCGATCGCCGCGGCGTGGTCCTCGTCGGACTTCATCAGGGCGTCGAGATCGAGGCCGGCCAGGTCGAGCACCCCCATGTCCGCGTAGGCCTTCTGCACGTTGTCGCCCCACAGGCCGATGTCCTTCACGCACGGGACGATCCGCTGGAACAGCAGCGACTGGTAGGCCTGGAAGTAAGGAGCGTTGGCGACGGCCTCGAGGCACGCCTCGACATCCAGGCCCATGTTTTCCCAGACCTCCTGCTGCCGGAAGCGGTCGCGCATGAGGTAGCAGCCCTCGACGACGAACTCCTCGCGCTCGGCCAGCTCCGCGCTGGTCAGCTGGGAGTAGTAGTCGCGCAGCGCGATCCGCCCGAAGGCAACGTGGCGGGCCTCGTCCTGCATGACGTAGGACAGGATCTGCTTGGGCAGCGGCTTGCTGGTCATGTCGCGCAGCAGGCCGAACGCCGCGAGGGCCAGCCCCTCGATCAGCACCTGCATCCCGAGGTAGGGCATGTCCCACCGGGCGTCGGACAGGGTGTCATCGAGCAACGCCTTCAGGTGGGTGTTGATCGGGTAGACGAGCCCGACCTTCTCCCGCAGGAAGCGGGCATAGGTCTCGGCGTGGCGGGCCTCGTCCATCGTCTGAGTCGCCGCGTAGAACTTGCTGTCGAGATCGGGCACCGACTCCACGATGCGGGCCGAGCAGATCATCGCGCCCTGCTCGCCGTGCAGGAACTGGCTGAACTGCCACGCGGCCAGATGCATGCCTAGCTCGTTGACCGCCTTCTCGTCGTCCTTGATGCGATCCCACTGTTCGGTGCCGTAGATGCTGATGGCCTCCGAGGGCAGGCCAAGCAGGTCGAGCGGGTCACACTCGGTGTCCCAGTCGATCCGGTGCACCTGGTCCCATTGCTTGTCCTTGCCCTTCTGGTAGAGCGACAGCAGCTGGTCGCGGCCATCGTCGTACTCCCAGGTGAAGCGGGCGGCGCCCTGTGCCTCGACGTCCCACGTCGCCATCTCGACGGGGGTCGTGTACAGCTCGTGGGTGCTCATGCAAGGTCCCTTCCCGGGAGCAGGCGGTCGACGAGGTGGGCGATGTCGCTGGCGACCTGGTCGGGCCGTCCGCCGGGCAGCACGAGATAGCTG